>JAFGND010000024.1 GCA_016927185.1 Candidatus Coatesiibacteriota bacterium | reverse complement strand
GCATGGCTCCTCAAATATCCTGCGCATTTTGAGATCAAAAGTCCTCAAATATCCTGCGCATTGCCTTGTTTTTCTCTTATCTCGACACTTAGCTATCAGCTTTAACTAAGATGCTTAAGTTTTTGATATTAATATATAAGGTGCCTCCTATGATGAATGATTTATGTTTCGATAATTGATTGATGCGATAGGAGGATGTTTCTGTCATAGAGCCGATATTGGGGGATATCGGCTCTTTTATTTCAGAGGAAGCACTGTTAGCGTTCCTTTTGAATGTACTATAGCTCTATAATGACTATCATCTATGACGCCAACAATATAATATACTCCACATGGGACACCAGTTAGATCCCAGTCATAGTAATCTACATCTTTCAGGTTTTCTACTATCAAATCTCCCAATCCATTCCATGATAGCGTATCTAAATCATAGTATAATGATATATTAAAAGGATCACTCTCTTCATCATATGCACTCCATGCCAGTCTATATGTCTCGCTAGCACTTGCCCCTTCTTCAGGAGGAGCTATAAAAGTCATGGTAGGTGGCATATTATCAACAACATAAAGCATACCATCACTATATGAAAAATCAGCTTTCAATCTCGTATTTATTATTTCCCTGACCTTACCAGTTCTTGCTTCAATAAGTACCCCTAATATGAAATAATTACCTCTAGCAATACTTGCTAAATTCCACCTGAACATTCCTGTATCTGGTAAAAGTTCTGCTATTGTACCAGAGACACCATTAGATTGATCCTGATCAGTATCATAATAGAGTGATATCAAGAATTCAGGATATTTAGCAGGATAAGTTTCCCATAGTATTTCATAAAAATCCTTTGCATAGTCTCCTTCAGCAGGAGGAGTAAGAATCTTGATCCTTGAAGATGAACCATGCCTAACCCTTACTACTCCAGTGCTATAATCCGATGATCTTCCAAAACTTATTCTATTGTTATGTATTCTTCTTCTTGTACCTAAATCCTTGTCGTAAATTTCTCCATAAATATAATAATCGCTTTCAGCTAGATTATAAACATCCCAGAGGAAAGAACCTGTATCAGGCACTTCCATTGCAATTTTATCAATAAAGCCATTTGTTGAGTTTGTGTCCAGATCATAGTAGAGATCTACCAGGCATTTATTTGCTTCTTTATCATAGCTGCGCCATCTGATTTGGAATTCAATATCTGCTTCTGTCGCACCAGTATCTGGATGAGTTATCTCTATTACAGGTGCATCATTGCGAGTTATCAGCAGTTTTCCTGGACTATAATCATACTCATCCATGAAAAAGGAACAATGTCTTGATATCTCTTTTATCATTAATTCATGATTTGTAGATTGTGTCTTAGGTTTCAAGATCCCTAGAACATAATAATAACCAGGTTTGACATTACTAATATCCCATTTAAAAGTCTTATTTCTCAAATCCAGGTTTTCTGCTATTATTCCATTATATTCTTCCTTGTTATTATCTTCATCATAATAAAGATTCAAGAGGTATTTGCCTGTGTCAACATTTATGTAATCCCAGTTTACCGTATAAGTATATCCTGCAAATGCTCCTGAATCAGGAGGAGTTATTATTACAAGATTTGTTTTGAAAGAATCGCTATCCCCAGTAGAAGTCTCGTACCTATCAGGATCGGCTAATTCATTATCACATGAAAACATGCAAATCATTAAAAAAATAGTAGAAGCAAGTAGGGTGATTCCTTTATTTTTCATGCACTTATTATCATCTCTTGCCAGCTTTTTGTCAAGAGAATTGCCAGATTTTATTTCTTCTTGTAACGAATCACAATTATATCAAAATCATCAATTTTTGATGCGAATGTTTTCTTATCTACAATATCATGATCTTTTTCCAGATTGAAGAGAACCTTATTTAAATAAGGTCTCGCAAAAATGAAATCATGATATGTTACAAAAAAATCATTACTCTTATCTGATTTAGATCTTATATGATCTATTATTTCTATTTCATTCTCTCCAGTTGGAAGATAATTATTCTTGTATTCAGGTAAGTAATAAGTCCAAACTTGATAAGAGCCAGGCAAATTAACTATAGATGGAAGCGGAAGCATGAAGGGCAGATTGATTATTAAGGCATCTTTCCCTGCTTTTGTTTTGATATAATTACAGGCATCTTTGATTTTCGGTTTTGTATATTCATTTCCGAAATTCAAGGTTATTAAAATATATGAAAAGGAAATCAGGAAAATTACAATCAAAACCGATTGTATTTTTTTAGTCCAGCAGCTTATTCCACAGGCGATAAATAATGAGAAAAGAGGAGTAAGAAGAACAAGAGCATGAGGTCTGAATGCAAATCTCTTTATCGCAGCAATTGATAACAAACTTACTATGGGAAATAGAATTACGATTGCTAAGTAAAGTATCTTGAAAGGAACAATTTTCTCTTTTTTATAATGAAGATAAAAACCAATTATAGAGAACAATGTTGCAGCAACAAGAACAGAATAAAGAGGTAAATTTGCCAATACATATGTTCTGACTGCATAAAAGCCTACCTTTAAAAAGGTAAATGGTATATTTGCCAAAGAGAAGCCATATTGAAATCCGGTTGAAGTACCAAGCACTTTTAAATCATTCAGAAAGGGCTTCAACCAGAACAGGAAGCAAGTTGCCAGAAGTATTTGCCCAAGAAGCCAGCTGAATAAAATCCTTCGTTTATTGTCTTCCTTGTGGTAGAATATCAGGAAAATGAAAAAGCATAAATTCTGGGCAAACAAGACAAAGAAGTAGTAGTACTGTGTAAAAACAGATGCCAGGGTGAAAAAGAAATAGATGAATAGGTCTTTTCTCTCCATAGAATTAAGGTATTTCAGTTGAAAAAAGCAGGATCCGATAACAAGAAATGATATCAAGGCATACATCCTTATTTCCTGTGAGTACCAGACATGAAATGGATGTATAGAAAATATTATTAATGCTATTAATCTTTCATTTTTTGAGAAAATGCTTTTTGACCAATAATATAACGCTACTAAAGCACCAATACCTAAAAAAGCTGATAACAATCTTCCAGTGAAATCAGTTGAGCCAAAAAGCCTGAACCAGGTAAAGAGTACCAGGTAGTATAATGGAGGAGCGATATCTGCATCAGGAATATTAACATATGCCACTCTATTGATTAAGGTAATAAAATCCCATCTTCCATGCTTGATTGTAAGCATTTCATCTCCTGTAAGACTATAGAAGGTAAGTTTGTATAGTCGTGCAAGAGATCCCATTATGAAAAAAAACAATGGATAGATTCTTGTATGGCTTATTGACTCAAGATGTTTGGGAAATTTCATGAAAGAAAACTGCCTATTACAAACTATTATGTCAAGCACTTCTTGCTTGACTAATTTCTATATAAGATTAGGCAAAGTATAATGATTAATGTTGCAAAAAGCAGGATAGCTATTTATATTTCAATAATCTCAATTATCATGGTAATTTCTTATTTATCAGGTATTTTTTCAGAGAGATACCTAATCAATACTTCGGAAACAATAAAAATTTCAGACATAAAATTAAGAGAACCTATTCCTGACAATTCAAGAAAAAATTTGCAGGGGAAAAAAGCGGTTGATAATATATATCCATCAGCCCCAAGGAATTGGAAATTGAAAGGGGAAGTAAGAAGGTTATCACTTAATTCTGTTATTCTTGGAAGAAAACTTCTTTTTAATGTATATTTGCCTGAGGATTATCAAAGAAAAGTCTCTGAGGGAAAAAGCTTTCCAACCTGTTATTTTTTTCATGGTGGCGATAAAGGATATCTTGATAATTGGGTAACCGACAGAAGGGGTGTTGCATCAGCGCATGCTGAATTAACTGAGGATTTCCTGTCTTCCCTTGGATCAACTATTGATTTGATACTTGTATCTCCTGATAGAGCTAAAGTAGGCTATTTCCACAATGAAGGTCGCTCAAAATGGGGAGATGTTATTTGCAACGAGCTCATACCTTATATAGATGGCAATTTTGCCTCAAATAAAGTAAGAATGGTTACAGGATTATGTAATGGTGGTCATAGTGCATGGAGAATTGCAATCCAGAGACCAGAGTTATTTGATTATGTTGGTTCAAGCTCAGGGTTTTTTCCAAGAATGCAAACCAGGGAAAATATCGAAATCCTTAGGACATTCAGGGGGATTTTTTTCGATGTTGGCACTGGAGAAGATATGTACGGTTCATGCCTGAAGATGGAGAGATATCTAGCCAGCAACAATATAAGATTCAAGCATGTTTTTCTGAAAGGTTATGGGCATAATTTCAGAACATGGGGAGGACATCCTAACAGAATTTTGCCTAAGTTCTTCAGAAAAACAATTCAATAAGTATCCAATAAACTACTTGCTCTTTAATCATTATGATTTAAGAAGAATTTTACTTAAAAAACTATATCTTCTTGACAAAGACCATCTATTTTAAATACTTAGTTTTAAGGAGTCAGTTAATAGGAGGTTTGGTAATGATCAATAGATTTAAATCCATTCTTGTAATTTTAAGTGCTTTAATTTTAATAAGTTGTGAGAATTCTAAAGAGGCTGAACAGATTGTTGATGGTTATATAAATAAGGGGATGCTGAAGAAAGATGAGAAGGGAGCTTCTGTAAGAGACGGGAAATGGATAAAAATGGATAGCAGCAAAAGAGTTATTGGGGAAACCGAATACAAAATGGGCAAGAGGAATGGCTTATCAGTTGTTTATGGACCAAACAACCAAAAAATTCTTGAAGCAAATTATAAAGATGATAAAAAAGATGGTATTCTGAAGGAATATAACACAAAAGGCAAATTGATAAAAGAAGCTAGTTATAAGGAAGACAAACTTGAGGGACCATACTTTGAAGATAAAGCTGATGGACAACACAAAGGTCAGTACAAAAATGAGAAAAAGGATGGAGAATGGACACATATATGGCCATCAGGTGCAAAATCGGTCTTTACTTACAAAAATAATATATTTGATGGAGTTCACAAGCAATTGTTTAAAGATGGAGTTATCTCAAGGATAGGTCAATACAAGAATGGAAAACCTGTTGGAGAATGGAAAGAATGGTATACACCCAAGCAGCTTTCCTGGACAGCACAATACGATGAGGATGGTAACAAGCATGGTAAATGGTTCGTTTATTATGAAAACGGGAAATTAAAAGAAGAAGCTGAATATGATCATGGGAAAATGACTGCAATTAAACAATGGGATGATAAAGGGAGATTGTTCAACCAGGCAAGAAGATAAGGTAACTATTTCATCAATTTTAGATTGTAGGATAGGCTAGATAGTTCACAACTGAGAGAAATTCTTTTCAACAAAATATTTTCTGGCAATTCCAGGGGATATTCAACATAGGTAATTATTCCCCTTATTCCAGCTTTTATCATTAAATCAGCAGCATGCTGAGATTCATGGAGATCCACACAAATTATTCCAACAAGAGGTTTTAAATTCTCTGCAATCTCAAGCATCTGACTAATTGAATAAACTGGAACCCCGTTCAATTCTTTCTCATTTATTCTTTCTGGTTTATCAAACGCAGCGGTTATCTTCAGGAAACCGGAATGGAGTTTTTGTTTCAAGATATATCTTCCCAGGAAATCCAATCCAATCAGGAAAATACCGGATGGAGTATCAAGATTCAATATTTTAATGAGACATGATTTAAGTTCTCTTACATTATATCCTTTGCCTTTTGTTCCCAACTCACCAAGAATTGATAGATCTTTCCTTACAAGGGAAGCCTTGATTTTGCAGACACTTGCCAGATCCTTTGATTGAATGAAAACTGAGTCTCCTATTTCTTCATGAATTGCCAGGCAACAAAGATATTCTGCAAATCTATTTATAATAATACCTGGAATTTCATTGTTTTTCAAGAGTGTACGATCCTTTCTCCTCAGAATTCACTTGAGAAAAGCCTTGATAGTTTAGCTATCTTGTCAAGTTTTGTATTTCCAAGAATTTTATATAGCCTTTGATATGCTGGATTGAATTATTAGAAAATACGGATTGCTTGTTTCAGCCGTTTTTGACGATTCAGCTTAAAGGTATAAAAAACTTAATTCGAATTCAATGATCCCCTCTGAATCAAAGTGTAGGAATGTACTATAACTACCTTGGTGGTTTCCAATAACGAGAATCAAAATATCATTTGTGAAGGGTCGAAAAAAGCGTTTTTTGAACAGGGTGGGTGATCGGATTTGAACCGACGACAACCAGATCCACAGTCTGGTGCTCTAGACCGCTGAACTACACCCACCATGAATTGATGCAGAAACTATATAGTGTTATTATAAAGTCAAGAGTTTTGCTTGACTATTGCTTTGCAATATCCATTAAGGTTTTATAGTCAGGTATTATCTTGTAATAGTAACCAGTGAGAAATGTTATTACTGGTATTAGCCATATAATATAGGTAACAGAATATTGTTGACAAAAATAAAAGCTTAAAAGACTCAAGGGTACTCCTGCGTATATTGCTAATAATCCTTTTCTCAACATTTCCCCAAAATGCTTCCTGGCAAGAAAATAGTGAATCATGATATAAAACATGAAATAGAGAAGTCTTGCTAATGCCGTTCCTTCAAGTTTAAAATAGATGACACCGAACATCAGTATTGGAATATAAAGCATTATTGAATAGATTATTGCTTTTCTGTTTATTTCCACAAATCCAGCTGAGATTGTCAGATTTGTCTGCAAAAGCTCAAATCCCTTTAATATATACATCACAAGGCCTATAAACAAAACCCATTTCAAGCTCTCAGTATCTGTCTTGAAAACTAAAGGTGCTATTCTGGGATATAGCAATATCATTATCTGACCCAATAGCATGAAAAGGAAAATATTGAAAAAAGCCAGTTTTCTGAATTCTTTTGGATCAGGGATTTTCTTTGTGAAATAGGGGAGTATTATTTCGTTTATAACGGAACACGGCTGTTCAATTACCAGCAGGAAAGTGAGAATTACTCCATATTTTCCAAGTGTTCCTATATCAAAGAAATTCTTCAGTACAATCCTGTCCAGTCCTGTATGAGCGACAGATGCAAGATCTATTATCCATAAAATGGCACTGAATTTAAGGAATGATTTGAAATTACTATTTTGTGTAGATTCTTTTTCCAGTGAAATCATTTTGAAAATCAGGAAACTAATTAGTGCTACAACCAGGTAATATGTACCAAGAGTTATGTACAGGTTTTGCAAGGTATGATCAATATAGAGCCAGTAGACTATTATTGATACAAGAAGTAATCCCAGTCTTATCAGAAGCAATCTGGCTTCAAACTTGAGTTTAAGAATGCTCTTTGCTATTGCTGTTCCTGCAAGTACAATTGTCTCTGATATAACTCCAACTGAGAACCAGGCAATCAATATATATTTTGTAACTCCATATATATATGATGCAAGAAGAACTATAAGTGAGCCAGAAGCTAATACTAATAGATATTTTGTAAGGTTAAGATAAAGCTGTTTTATATTTCCTTTTCTGGAGCCCCATTGAACCCATGCTCTCTTGCCGCCAAATGAAACAATAGTGCTTCCAATCAAGGCAATGCTTAAGAAATATTCATATCCCCCTAGTAGCTCGTCTCCTCCCATCTGCGATAATAGTGGTCTTATAATGAGTTTAACTAATGCATTAAGTATCATTATTATGTAAAGACCAAGTGCATATCTGACTATTATCTTGAACAAGGCACTCCAATTCTGCAATAAAGGCGTCTAGATAATGCCGGACGCCTTTATATAATATCAATCTTTTGAAACTATTTTGCTGAAAGCTCTGTCATTATTTTAGTATAGACTTCATTGCTTGCCTTCTTGACATCTGCATGAATGCTTTTTCCATGAGAATCCATGGTTACGATAACTGGAAAATCAACTGCCTTGCATACCCAGAAAGCTTCTGGTGCACCAAATTCCTCCAGTTTGAAAACGGTGATTACTTCAATAACTGATTTTGCCAGTAATGTTCCACAGCCACCAACAGCATGAAAATAAACAGCACCATAGTTTTTGCAGGCTTCAAGTGTTTTCTCTCCCATTCCACCCTTGCCAATAACTCCCCTGACTGTATATGATTCAATAACTTTGGCCTGATATGGTTCTTCCCTTGCAGAAGTTGTGGGACCTGCAGCGACAAAAGACCACTTTTCTCCCTCTTTTTTCACTACTGGACCGCAATGATAAATTACTCCACCATTAAGATATTCATCAAGGAAACCAGGTCTTTCCTCTACCATCAATTTATGTCCTGCATCTCTAGCGGTTACGATTATGCCTGTTATTGCACAAATATCTCCTACCTTGAGGTTTCTTATAACCTCTTCCGAAATTGGGGTTGTGAGTTTAATCATATTGAACCTCCCCATTCTTTATTATCATAGTTTTACGTCTGCAAGCCCAGCACATATATGATATGGAAACAAAGAAAGAAGCAGGATGTCTGCAAGCTTTAGCTGCAAATACTTCCAGAACTGTTGTTTTCCCGCCGAAACCCATTGGTCCTATGCCAAGTTTATTCAAGGTATTATACAGATCAATTTCCATTTCTGCTAATACAGGATCCGGACTTCTTTCACCAAATTTCCTGAAAAACTGTTCTTTCGAAGTCAAGTAGCTGACACATCTGTCTCCACCAATCCCAATTCCAATAATACCAGGTGAACAACCTTTTCCCTGAGCCTGAAATACTGCATCTACAACACATTTTTTTATCCCGTTTATATCTCTTCCTGCATTAAGTGGCGTATTTGGCAGTGTATATTGTGTTCCTACATTCTCGCTTCCTCCACCTTTCAGCATTAATTTGTATCGGAAATAATCCTTATCCCATTGCTCAAAGTGAATATATGGAGCTTTTTCTCCCACATTATTTTTTGTGTTCTTTTGGGTTATTGGATCAACAGCATTAGGTCGAAGCAGGAAGTTTTTTGTTGCCTGTCTGGCAGCTTCCTTGATTGCTTCTTCTATAGGCATAGTATCTGTTTTTCTGGGAATATCAATATAGAAAATCAAAGTACCTGTATCCTGGCATATGGGAGTATTATTGTCTCTTGCCATCTTGTTATTTTGAAGGATTACATCGAATGTTCCTCTTTCAGTGCTTCCTTCGGTTTCCTTATCTCTGGCAGCAATCAATGCTTTTTCTACATCAGGTGATAAATCAACTGATGCACTTCTTATTAACTCAAATACTTGAGCTGTTAGATCGTTTTGCATATCCCTCCTCTCGCTAGTTTAACAAAATTGAATAAAAAAACCCGCTTAAGCGGGTTTCAATTACTTCTGAATTATGCCTGTGAAATCGCTTCAACAGGGCATACTGCAGCACAAGATCCACAATCTGTGCATTTATCTGGATCTATGACATACGGTTCACCCTCTGAAATTGCTTCTACTGGACATTCTGAAATGCAAGTACCACAAGAAACGCATTCATTTGAAATCTTGTAAGCCATTGTCTACTCCTTTTCCTAAGTCTTTTATAAAGAAGAGGAATGAATCCAGACTTTTTGTGTCAATATAAAACTTTTTATTATTTAAAGATGCTTGGGCAGTTGAAGAAGTGATATATAGAAGATAGAGTGTTTGCTATATTGTACATTTTTAATACATTACTTTATGCAGTTTGGTGGTCAATTAT
>JAFGND010000023.1 GCA_016927185.1 Candidatus Coatesiibacteriota bacterium | reverse complement strand
GATTTCTTGATTTTATAAACAAGTTGTTCCATTTTTTCCAGTCTTACAGCATTTTCTATCTTATCATATTGCCATGAACTAAGCTCTTCATATTGAATTGCTTCGCCAGCTTTTTTCTCACTAAGGCACTTAACAAAGAAAAACTGGTTCTTGGCAACAATATAATCATCATGTATTTTACCTTGTCCAATTGCAAAAGCTTCTGCGCCTTTATTTCCCATTTCCCTTTTCAGACCTTCAATAGTAACATACCCTATATCTCCCTTGTTAGGTCTTGAAGGTTCTACAACTCCATATCTTGAAACCAGTTTCTCCCATGTTATCTTCTTCTTTCTTAACATCCCAAGTATCTCTATAGCTTTTTTCCTGTTAGCTACTACTATTAGAGAAAATCTCTTGATTGGTTCTTTTCTTACAAATTGATTTTTGTGAGATTCAAAATAATCCTTAAGGTCTTTTTCAGTTATCTTCTGATGCTGATCAATATAAATCCTTGCCAGATATTCATTTGACACAAGATCTAAAAAAAGAAGATTTCCCATTCTTTTGTGCAGATCCTCTCTTCTAGCTTCTCTTGCCAGTATTTGAATCATAATCCATTGTTCAACAAAATCTGCTTTTTCTTCTCTGGTTACCTTATCCCTGTTCATAACATAGAAAAATTCTGAGAGCATCAATTCAGTAAGTTTTTTGTCTCCCACCTGGGCAATTACCTTTCCACCCTTTTGCTTGTAAACTTCTTGGAATGCTTCATCATATCCATCTTCTCTCATGTTTACAAGCGCCTGTTTATCTCCACAACTCAAAAAAAACAGGAAAAAACAGGAGAAAATTACATGAGTTATTATGTTATTTTGAAAACACATAACTTATCCTTTTCTACTTTTTATCATGATGATGTTCTTCTTCTTTTATATCACTTTTTTCTTCCTTCTTTTCTTCTTCCACTTTCAATTCCATTTTTGCTAGATTATCAAAAAACTCCCTGGTTTTGTATTTAGAATAAAGTTCTGACAGGAAATCCTGCAAACGTTTCTCTCTCCATTCAAAAATCATGACATCTATTACATCATTCTTGCAATCATTGTATGCTTTTGGTTGGGGAAGACCTTTTTCCAGTATCTTGACTATAGTATACCGGGAAGGCTTCCCTTTGTTTGTTTCCAATTGAAGAACATTACTTACTTCATTTTTGTTCAGCTTCTGCAAGACAGAAAAAAACTTTCCCAGGAAAGGATCTTTTTCAGTTATCCAGCCCCGTTCTCCGCCATTGCTTTTCGTATCATGAATACTATATTTCTTGGCAGTTTCAGAGAAGTCAAATGATTTTGTTTTCAAGATACTTTTCAAAGTATCCTCGTTTTCGTTTATTATCCATGCCACTTTTAATGGAGGAGCTCCAAGGAACTTTAATTTATTTGATTCATAGTACTTTATCTTGTCATCTTCTTTAAAACTCTTATAATCCACTTTTTTCAAGACTTCAATATTATATAACTCGTCAACCACAAGCTCGGCTTTCTTTTTTTCGAGTAAATCAAGCAATTCTTTTTTAGTATCTATTTTAAGTTCACTAGCCCTATTTAATTGCACATCAATAAATGCAATTTCAAACAAGTAATGTCTCATGGCATCAATAGATGATTCATTAGGTGATGTATAGGGTCCTTCTTTATCCAGCTTTTTAAGCAGCTCTTCAATAGTCAATTGCTTATTATTATATGTAAGAATTATCATTTTCTTTTGATCCGGAGTAAAAAAAGTGAAAAATTTCTTTACTGATTTAAGTCCTTTTGTTGTATCTCTAGCTGAATACTTCCCTTTACCCCTGAATTTGTATGCATTATCCATGAAAATATCGAATGCAGCACTGTCTATTTTGGCATTGGAAGCTTTTATTGATGAATCTCTTACGGCTTTCAATCTCAACCATCTTCTTTTCTCATATAGATTATGCCAGAACCTGTGTTTTACTTCTTTTGTTATTACATCAGGTTTGGTAGGTCTTCTTTTTAAAACCCTTGCCACACAAAATGCCCCAGGATTGATTTCATGAATGGCAGAAACTTCATTCAAGGGCAGTGACCAGACAAATTCATCAAGATCTGTCCCTAATGCTCCAAACAAAAGCCAGCCAAGTTCTCCTTTTAAACCTACTTCCCAATTGGTAATACCATAAATGGGTGCCAAATCAGTCCATTTTTCTCCCTTGATAGCTCTATCTCTGAATTCATTTGCCTTTTCTCTGGTTTCCAAAACCACTACCTGAACAAACAATTCTTCATTCCATTTTTTTTGTATTTCATTGAAAACACTGTCATTTATTTCACTTGGTTTTGATATTGTTAAGATGAATAGTTCGTTCAAAATCCAGTTTTCCCTTATCTTATTAAGTCTATCTTTAACAATACTACTTTCATCTATTTTTCTAAAAAAGGCTTCTTTTTCCATAAGTTCTTTGTATAGGATTGTTTTAAGAAATGCTTTTCTGCCTTCTTCAGTTATGGTGTTTTTCTTTTCTTCATTGGTCAATTTGCTAAATTGCTTGAGGAATTCTTCTTTTGTAACATACTTATCACCTACTTTTGCTAATGCATCTTCTGGTATCTTTTCATTGCAACCAATAATCACTAGACATGTCAATAAAAGCATAATAAAATATTTCAACATTACTCCTCCGGTTTATTTTTTAAATCTCTCTATGAATTCATCTATCCCTATAAGGCAATCTCTCTTTTTACTCCCTGAAGCAGGACCTATGACACCCTTTTCTTCCAGTAAATCTATTAGTTTAGCTGCTCTAGGATAACCAATCTGCATTCTTCTTTGCAAGAAAGATGCGGATGCCTGATCATGTCTTAACACCAGTTCACCAGCCTGAAAAAAAAGATTATCTCCATAGCTTTCGTCATCATCAGTTTTTGTCAAAAATGCATCAGTTCCTTTTGCTTTTTCAAGCTCAGATGCATCGATTTTCCAAAAAGCATCTGAGTTCTGGGTTTTAAGGAATTCTGCAACCTTTTCTGCCTCCTCATCAGTAATAAAAGCACCATGTATCCTGTATGGATCTTTTCTTCCTGCCGGCAGAAAGAACATATCACCTCTCCCAAGAAGTTTTTCAGCTCCAATTCTATCCAGTATAGTTCTTGAATCATATTTGCTTGGAACCTGAAAACTTATTCTACTTGGGAAATTCGATTTGATTAACCCGCCAATTATTTTAACTTCTGGTCTTTGAGTGGCTAGAATGATATGAATACCTACTGCTCTGGCTTTTTGTGCAAGTCTTGTTATTGGTATTTCAACTTCCTTCCCTGTTGTCATCTTGAGATCTGCATATTCATCTATTATAATAATTATATACGGAATCGGTTTCAATTCTTCTTCATTGATATCCTTCATTTCATCATTTTCACTAATCAATTTCTGAAGCTTCTCATTGAAGCCAATAATACTTCTTACCTTCAATTTTGAAAGAAGCAAATATCTTCTTTCCATTTCATCAACTGCCCATTGTAATATTTTTACTGCTTCTCTAGGCTGAGTAATCACCTGCCATAGGAGATGTGGAATACCATTATACATTGATAGTTCCAGAACTTTTGGATCAATCATTATCAGTCTCAGCTTTTCTGGGCTGAATTTGTAAACAAGGCTTGTAATCAAGGAATTTATGCATACAGATTTACCTGTACCAGTTGCTCCAGCTATAAGAAGATGTGGCATATTCTGCAACTCAACAAAAAAAGGTTTATCGCTACAAGTCCTCCCCAATGCCAAAGTTAATCCATCTTGATTTTCCAGGTAAGATGGATCTTCTAGCACATTCTTAATGGAAATTATATCGGGTTTGGGATTTGGTATTTCAATACCTACTGCTGGTTGACCCGGTATTGGAGCCAAAATCCTCAGTGATTGAACTCTCATTGCTAATGCAAGATCATCCTGAAGAGACAAAATCCTGGAAACCTTTACACCTGCTGCAAGTTTTACAACAAACCTTGTTACAACAGGTCCTGGCTTAATTTCCGTTATCTCGCAGCTAATTGCAAAATCAGCTAATTTATCTTTTATTGCTTGTGCTATTTCTGATAATTCATCTTCTGAAGGTCTTAATTTAATGGGGGATTGCTCTTTTAATAGTGAAAGAGAAGGAAATGTATACTTGTTAGCAATTGATTGCTTTTTTCTTGGAGGTTTTGGTAAACTCATGTTTTCTTCATTTGGTCCCTTTTGCGTAAGATTATCTGGTTCATCCCAGCCAATAATAGTTATGTCATCTTCAGAAATTTCTATAGGACGATCTGATAAAGAGTATTTTTCCCTCTTTGCCTTTTCGAATGCTTCCTTTATAGGATTCGTGTTTATATCAGTCTGCCCCGAAGGTGCAATCTCTTCATCAGAAGGAAAGTGGAAATAACTCTCAGTATTCAAATCAGGTTCAATTTCAGACTCTGGTTCAGTTGATTTATAACCTTGCGAACTCTCTATTTTGATTTCAGGAATATCCTTTTTATCACTAGCAGATTGTTTTTTTTCTTCCTCAATTTCAGAAACATATAGGTTTTTAAAATCATTCTCTGGTTTTTTTTCTTCTTTTTTTTCAGGTTCTATCTGAGATTCAATCAAAACAGAATTATCTTCATCTTTCTTGAAAATCTTCATGTTTTTCCAGAAAACCAAAGGTTCTATATCAGTTATAGCTATTATCAGAGACAATCCCAAACCAAGTATAATAATAATAGATCCTGGTAATGTAAAAAGATCCCTTGAAATACTGCTTAAATTAAAACCTATATATCCAACCATTAATGAATCATTTTTATCAGAGAATAAGCCAATCAGGCTTCCCAAAATAACTATTAATAGAGTGACGTATATTGATTTCAATATTGCCTCTTTCATAGATAATATCTGTAAATAATGTCTGGTAAAGAATAAGGCAATAAAAACAAAAAGAAATGACGATATTCCGAAAACATTAAAGAAAATCCTTGAAATGAAGCTTGTTATTACGCCAAAACCACCAGTGAAGGGTGAAATTATGTGGGAAATAAGACTAGTGAAAAAGAATAAACCCAAGGTGGCTATTAATACTGCTAAAACAGGTCTCTTTCCAGAAGATTTCTCTGTTGGTCTTTTTGGAGTTTTAATTACTTTCTTTGTATTTGTCTTTTTTGCTCTAGCCATTTAACATAATTCTGGCTGAATGAAACTACAGAAACTAATTCTATGAATAGGGCAAAGTCCATTTTCGCTAATAGCTTTCTTATGCTGTAATGTACCATATCCCTTATGTTTTGCAAATCCATAACCTGGGTATCTCTTTTCATAAGATATTAAAATATTGTCTCTTATTACTTTTGCAACTATAGAGGCAGCTGCAACTGTCAGGCAAATTCTGTCTCCCTTTATTACAGCTTTTTCATTCTTACTGAGATTTACAGTGTCTCTTCCATCAAATACTATGAAATCAGGTTCTATACTAAGTTTTCCAATAGCTTTTTTCATTGCCAGTAAAGTTGCATTTCTTATGTTTATCTTGTCAATAACATCTGAATTTACACTACTGACAGCAACAGCAATTGAGCTTTCCATTATTATTTTATATGCTTTCAGTCTTTCGTTAAGAGTTAGTAATTTTGAGTCCGCTATTCCATCAAGTTTACAGTTTTCATCAAGGATCACTATTGAAGCAACCACAGGACCTGCAATAGATCCTCTTCCTACTTCGTCAACCCCTGCAATATGTATGCATCCATTATCAAAAAGCTCTCTTTCGATTGAAGAGAAGCCATTAATTCTTTTCTTCCTCACTTGCACGGGTGATTTTACCGCGACGACGTGTCTTTTTCTCTGTTTTTCTTTCAACTTCAAATCTCTTGGCTTCAGGAACCTTAGCTTTTTTGCCTTTTCTTTCTCTTAAAAAGAACAATTTAGCTCTTCTTACTCTTCCATATCTGGATACTTTTACACTTTCTATCCAGGGGCTATTGATTGGAAAAATACGTTCAACACCTATACCTGCAGAAATTTTCCTAACTGTAAAGGTCTCTCCCATACCTCCACCTGATTGAGATATTACTATCCCTTGAAATATCTGAATTCTCTCTTTATCCCCTTCTTTTACTTTATATGCAACCTTGACTGTATCCCCAATATTGAATTTATCTAATTTTCGTTTATACTGGTCTTCAATATGCTTTATTAAGCTGTTCACAAATAACCTCCTTATCCGACGAAGTCAGATTGTTATTCATTAAAAAGATGCAAAAACTAAAGAATGAGGTTTAAAAAATGCGCTTTTCTGTCAAGGATTTAGAATACTTTCATCTATCATCAAAATATCTTTATCATGCATACAATTCTATATTTATTTCTATCAAATTATAGCCTCTTTTCTTCTGGTTAATGTTTTGTTCTGCCAACGAAATTCTTGATCTTGCAAGACAATAAAGATGATGATGCTTTCTGGATAGATTTGCTCCATCAATTATTCAATTTACCTTTATGCTTGACGTATTAAAAGCAGTTTAAAAATCAGATTTACAAAATGATATATTTTCTTTCAGACTTTCATTGGGGAGCTTCATGGAAAAACGTTGATCATGAATTAAGATCAGGGATGATCATACAGTTTTTGAGAAAAATCAAGAAAGATGCAACTCAGTTATATCTAGCTGGTGACACCTTCGATTTCTGGTTTGAGTACAAGAATGCTGTTCCCAAAAAGGGTTTAGACTTGATTTTTCTCTTGAAAGAAATGGAATCAAATGGCTGTAAAATAATAATTTTAGATGGGAATCATGATTTTGCCATTAATGGTTTTTTAACAAATAGCGGATTCTTGGTTGAAAAAGGACCACTTGCAATCAGTCTGAATGGTTATAAAATCTATGTTTCACATGGAGATGAACTTATGTCAGATGATATAGGGTATCAAATATTGAAGAAAATATTAAGATCAAGGATAATATCTTTTGTTTTCAGCCTCATTCATCCAGATGCAGGTTTATACGGTGCATATATATTTTCTGGTATTTCAAGGACTTACACAGAACAAAAAAAACCGGGGATCAGGTTTTTTAAAAATCTTGAAGATCTTTCTGAAAATGGATATGAAATATTTCTTTTAGGTCATTATCATAATCCTGTTTATGAAAAGATAGGAAATTCAAGCCATTATTTCTCACTTGGTGACTGGATCAAGAATTTCTCATTTGTTAGTTTTGATGGATTGAATTTGATACAGCAAATAGCCTATATTGAAAACGAAATGCTTAAGTTCAGGGAGCTTAAAAAAGTAATATTGGAAAAGAAAGAAAATAATGTTCAAGAGATATAGAGAATGCAGATTATATGATATTGAGGGGACAAAGTGGCTAAGCTTTTCTCCTTTCATCCCCTTACTTGGTTATAGAAATCCAGTAATTACAAAAACTTTCAAAAACACTCTCTCATTAGGTAATTGGGACGAAAAAGATCCTTATCTAACTCACTTAAAAGAATGGTTTAGACGAAGAATTGAAGGTTATGAAATATGCTTCTATCCTTCTAAATCTGAAGCTGCAACTTTGTTATTCAGGGCATGGGCCAAGATTCAAGGAAAAAGTGATTGTCTTGTGAAATTACATCTTCCCCTATATCCTGATGATTGCTCCAATTTAGTATGGGAGGATTCCCTGCCTGCATATAATATTGATATCAACCAGCATTTTGAGGCAATGAAGGATCGGCAATATAAATCGAAGTTATTTCTTGTAGATGAAAGCTTGAGTTTCTTGAGATCAAATTCTCTATTTGTTTCGCTTCAATATGGATTTCAACCAGATTTAATATGGCTAGATTTTTATCCTTCAACAGGATTCCCTGTTGTTGCAGTTTTCAAGAAGAACAAGATAGATTTTGAAATCCCTTCTTCAAACAATCCTTTTTTCACTCCATTTCTGTCTTCAATTCTCAAATCTCTATATGAAATCCAGGAAATGAAACAGGCTGAAAAAACAAAAAAATACTTCATTTATCTTGCTGATAAGTATAATATTATGATTGAATGGCTAGGATTTTTATTTAGATTTGAAAGAGCTATACCAAAATTAAGCGAATATAAGATTGGAGAGAAATACAAACTCCTATGGAATGAAAGTAACAATGGCTGGAAATCAATAACAAACGGACATGATAAAGGTTCAATAGACAGGCTTGTTTGGAGTTACCATAGTATTAACAAAGAGAACTTCTAGTTTATTCTTCTCTGAAATCAATCTTTATTGGAACATTAACAAAATCGAAACTCTTATAAAACTGTCCTCTCAAATACCTCTTATAATTTTCCTGTAAATCAGCAAGATGCCTTCCGAAAAAAATGAAATGAGGAATATCTGAATCAGATTGCTGCAAAAAACCAATTTTTATTTTTCTACCGAATTTTCCAACAGGAGGATTGTAATGATTAATAACCTTCTTCAGAAAATTCTGTAATTCAGAAGTTGAAATCCTTTGTTTTCTTCTTTGTTCTGCTTCAAGTGAAGCTTTGATTATTTTTTCAATTCCTCTTCCTGTTTTAGCGGAAACAAAAAATGGTTTTATATATGGGAAAAAGGGGATCCATGATACAATTTCAGATTTCAAATAATTCAATCTTGCTTTGTCATGGCTGACAAGGTCTATTTTGTTGAAAACCAAAACTATAGCTTTGAATGCCTGAACGAGTTCCTGACATATGTCTATTTCATATGATGTCATACCAGTTTCTGCATCAAGGAGAAGTATTCCTATGTCTGTCATGGGAATTGCCTTCAATGTTCTTATGAAAGACAAAAACTCAAGTTGGTCTTTTAATTTGCTTTTTTTCCTGATTCCTGCAGTATCAAGCAAAACAAGATCCTTATTATTATATTTGAATGGTATCTGTATCCTGTCCCTTGTAGTACCAGGAATTTCTGATACTATGACTCTCTCTTCACCAATAATCCTGTTTATTAATGATGATTTCCCTACATTGGGTTTACCAAAACAGGCAATAGTTGTAAGTTCATGCTGATATTTGAATGGAGTCTCTTCAGCAAAAATATTCAGCTTCTCGAGAAGTCTGCTTATGTTACTCCTTTGTATAGCACTAACTCCAAATGGTTCTCCTAAACCTAGTCTATAAAAAGAAGAGATATCCTGGACTCTGTCTATTTTATTGACTATAAGCCAGATCTGTTTCTGCTTTCTCAAAAGAAGATTTGCAAGCTGAATATCCTGGTCAGTTACCTCACATTCAGAATCTGCAATGAACAAACAAAGATCGCTTTCCTCAATAGCATCTTCAATTTGATTCAAGACCTTTTTCGCAAGAGGATCAACTGCATTTCGTTCTGGCATAAAACCACCTGTATCAACAAGCCATATCCATCCTTTATCTAACATCAGTTTCTGATAAATCCTGTCTCTTGTTACGCCTGGGATTTCAGATGTTATTGATACTCTCTTCCTTAAGAGTGCATTGAAAATACTGCTCTTACCAACATTGGGTCTGCCTATAATTGATACGACCTTAGTCATTATTAAAACTTCCTTGAAGACTGACTTTTCTGCCAGATTACATTGCTTTTTCCCATCAAGAATCTTGCTAACCCGTTTATCGCAGCAAAATTAACTAAACAAAAATAAAATGGAACTGAAAGAAATCTATTTCTTCTTTTGTTTTTTTCAGATAAATAACCAAGAAAAGATAGAATTAAAAAAATAATATATAATAATGAAAAAGGCATAAAGTATATATTATTAAAAGAGACTGGTACTATTAACAATAAACATAACATGAAAAAAGGACTCAACCATCTTAATATTTTATGAGAAATGAATTCCCAGGTAAAAACAGGATATTTCCAGAAATATAACACTCTATATGAATATAAAAAACCTTTCCAGGCTCTTGAAATAACTCTTACTTTAGAAATGAATTCCTCCTTGTAATTTGTTGTAGCAGGCTCCATTCCGAGGAGATATGTAGACAGAATTATTTTATATCCCTTTATTCTGATATTGAGACTTGTAGTAAAATCGTCTATAACATCTTCAGGAAGTGCTGTGAATAGTCTTTTTCTTATCATGAATAAACCACCATCAGCTCCTACAACACTATCTATCTTGCTTTCCAGTGATTTAACAAACCACTCCCATCTTGCATAAAAACCAACTCCTTTTCCTGTTCCCGATATAACCATCTGTATAGGTCTTTTCTCTCCACATATGCAACCAACTTTTTCATCAGTAAATAAGGAAAGCGTTTTTAGCAGATCACTTCCCTTGAGGAATATATTAGCATCAGTATAAAGTATGAATTCATGAGTGGAAATGGCAGTACCATAATTAATACTTCTTGTCTTGCCTCCTCTGCAATCAAAGGTTTTTAATTTGATAAACGGATATTGTTCTGAGTAATTCTTACAGATTTTTGAAGTGTTATCATTTGATGCATCATCAACTATAATAATCTCCCTTTCGGTTATATCATTAGAGACATTTATTGTATCTTCTATCTTCTTCTCAATAATTTCCTCTTCATTATGAACTGGGATTATTATACTTATCCCTGATTGAGTTATGTTTATTTCATTGATATCCTCTTTTTTCTTGAAAAGGCTTAGCATGTATAAAATAACTGGGTACCCTAAGTAAATGTAAAACAAGGTAAACATGCTTATTATTCCAATAATTTCAAATATTTGTATCATTTATCTGAGTACTTTCCCTGATATATTGGGATATCCTTTTAGGAATTCACTTGAAGGTAGAATCTTTTTGGATTCAATCTGTAAAGTCATAATTTCAAGAGGCTTATCCGAAGTTCCTATATATAATTGTCTGGCAATTACCCTGCATTCCCCAGGGAAGAGACTTATATCTAAATCTGTTTTAAGTACTTTATAAATATTTATTCTTTTATCTTCCATATATGTGAATGGTTTATATTTGGGAGATAGTCCTCTTATGAAATTAAAAATGTTATTGCTTGTTTTATTCCAGTCTATCTTAACCATTTGCTTGTCTATCTTAGGGGCAAAGCTGACTAATGAATCATCCTGCTTTTGGGGTGTAATACTACCATCGATAAGCCTTTTTAGCGATTCTACAACATATTTGCTTCCTAAAAATGATAATCTTGCTTCAAGTTCCCCATAAGTTTCATCTTGAAAAATATCTACTTCCTTTTGCAACAAAATCTCACCAGAATCAACCTTATCATTGAGTATGAAAGTGGTCAGTCCTGTTTTCTTTTCACCATTAATCAAAGCCCATGAAATTGGAGCTGGTCCTCTATATTTTGGTAAAAGTGAAGGATGAAGATTAATAGCTCCAAGCTTGGGTATATCTAGAAGCCTTTTTTTCAAAATATAACCATAGCTAATTACAACATATGCATCTACAGCTAGATGTTCAATATTCTGTTCTATGAAAAGCTTGCTTGATGGCTTACTTGGTTCAAGTATTCTTATGTTGTGGTCTATACCAAATTTCTTGACAGGACAAGAGTGAGATTTGTATCCCCTATTACAAATAGTATCTGGATGAGTAATTATCGCTTTAATTCTGAAAAAACTATCTTCAAATAAAGCTTTTAATGTTGGAATACAAAACTCGCTGGTGCCCCAGAATACCAGCTCCACGTTAAACTCCTATTTATGAGATAAAGCAGCTAGTGCTTCAAGCAACAAAAAGGCTGCTTTGTTAAGATCTGAAATTCTAATGAATTCTTCTGAAGTATGGTATTTTTCCATCCCTACTCCCATTATTACACTCTCTATTCCATGCTGATTGAAAATATTTGCATCACTACCTCCGCCAATCCTTACTGGTTCTACTGCTATATCCAGTTTACAACCAGCATTCAAGAAGGCTTTTACCAATCTATGTTTACTAGATATCTTGAATGAACTATATTCCTTATTTACCTTAAATTTCATATCTGCCCTATGTATCTTGTTTTCATTCTTTATCCAGGCAGCTTCAACCTGATCCTTGAAAACCGATTCTATCTGCTTTGTAAAATTACCTAATTTATCATTATTCATACTTCTCACTTCAATATCTATGATAGTACTGTCTGGAATAATATTTGTAGCAACTCCTCCCTGAATTTTTCCAACATTGGTAGTAGTCTCTTCATCAATTCTGCCCCAAGGAAGCATAGATATAGCTCTTGAAGCCAGGGATATTGCATTAATACCCTCCTCCGGATTCATTGCAGCATGAGCAGCTTTCCCTTTTATCTCAACTTTTAATGTATGCTGAGAAGGTGCTGCATTAACTATTTTCTCTACTTCTGCACTATCAAGACTTATCCCATACCTGGAATTCAGTTTAGAGTAGTCCATATTTTTAGCTCCCAAAAGACCTATTTCTTCTGCAACAGTAAAAACAATTTCAAGTGGAGGGCAGGGAAGTTGTTTCTCTATTATAGTATTCAGTACTTCAATTATTACTGCAACTCCAGCCTTATCATCAGCTCCCAGTATTGTATCTCCTTTTGATTTTACAATTCCATTGTGGATAACTGGAACTATTTCACCTTTTACTGGAACAGTATCTATATGCGCATTTAAAAGAACTGGTGGCATATCAACATTTCCATTATACTTTATATAAAGATTACCACAATTTCCATCAAATTTCTTATGAGCTTCATCAAACCATATTTCATTAGCTAATTTTTTTGTTTTTCTTGATACTACTTCAGCTATTTCGCGTTCACATTTTGACTCGCTTGGAATAGAACATAATTCAATGAATAACTTCAATAATCTATCAGTATTTACCATAAAACCTATTTCTTTCCCATTTCCATTTTCAAACAACTAATCTCATTTATATCAAAAGGATCTTTATTATTAATATAAGCAAGATATACACTTACTATATCTCCTAAATGCAGAAAATAAAAGGCTTCCTGCCATTTCAATAATCCTGATGGTGGAAAAATCATTTTATATTCGAAGGGAATTATTTTCTTCATTATCTCTCTTCTTAATGCTATTCTCGGATGAACCTGATTACCGCAAAGAAACAATATCTTTGCAGGCATACTCTTGTCTCTCCATCCTACTATTTCATTATGTGACATCTCCGGCTGCATTGCGAAATGAGCTAGAATCCCGGCATTTTCATTTAATTGTGTTACCCATCTGAAACAAATGCTGTTCATATAATTCTCTTCACCATATATCATTGGATAAGATTTTTCAAGATATCTTGCTATTCTCCATGGCAAGCTATCATCCTTAGTCCACTCACTTTTCAATTCCTCAAGCAAAGCTATTGTCTCTTCTATTTCCTTGGTTTCAACATCAATCACTTTCATTTGTTTTAAAAAATTAAGTAAAGTACCAAATAGATTTCCGAAAGCTCCTCTCGGGGCAATTACCGGTGGAATTTTTATGATTGGGCAATTAAGTTTTCTGGCAAGAATCTCAAGATTACCTCCGCTTGTAATAATTATTATCTTTGCATTCTTTCTATATGCATCTTCAGTTGAAAAATATACTTCTTCGGTATTTCCAGATTGGCTTATTGAAACAACTAAGCTTTTTTCACTTATCCATTCAGGGACAAGATAATCATTACTGAAAGACCATGGAGTTTTAAACTTATTGTTAAAAAGCTCAGCTATGATTCTCGCTGCAACTCCTGAGCCACCCATTCCCACGAACAATATTGAATCAAATTCATCTGGGTTTATATCATAAAAAAACTTCTCACTCGTTGCATATTCAAGTTGCTGGGAGATAGTAAAAAAAAGTCCTAATATGTCCTTAGGATCATTTTTATTCATTTTCTCCTCTTTTATAGATCACTTTATGTTCTTTCTCTATTTGCTCCACAATGCCAACTAATAAACCATCAACTGGCTTGTTTTGTGTTTCGGTAGTCTGCCTTGCACTGCTACCGCTAACAAATAAAGCAATATCCCCAGGCCCGGCATCAACCAAGTCAACAGCTACGAGAGCTTGTTTTTCACCTTTCAATTCAATATCAAGTCTTTGAACTAGAAGAAGCTTAAAACCCTTCAGAGAATCTGTTTTCAATGTAGAAACCACTGGACCCATTATTTTTACAATTATCATGTTGGCAAAGCGAATATTTTATATTATTCATGCAAGCATTTTATCAAAAATAAACTTCTTGCTTTATTTTGTGGATTTGGATCTTTGCTGACTATATTGATTATGCAGAAAAAAGTTATATATTCAGTTTATATTCTGAAAAGAATTGCAAGGGACTTGATGAGATTCTCTGAAGAGGAATTACCTAACGAGGCATTGGCAAAACTTATCGGCTATAGATGTCTATTTGAAGGAGCTATTTATATAAAAATTACTGATTGGGTTACCGGTGAATTCGAAAAAACAAGATCAAGTGCTTCATTTACAAACAAGGGGCTAAGAGATTGTTCTCTGATGTTATCAGAACGTTATCCTGACAGTATAAATCCACCGAGAGAAATTGGACTTTTTCATTCTCATCCTTTTGGAACAGAACCGTTTTTTTCCTTAAAAGATCTATCAACATTTTTGCTGTTTCCATATGGAACTCCTGGTAATGTCTTCATAATAGCAGATCCAATATCAAAATACTTCAAAGTATTCCAGATAAGAGGAGCTATAGATGGAGGTTTATTCCTAGCACCAATTAAATATGTCTTATATTCAACATAGTAAAAACGCTCAATATATTGGAAAAAAGCGATATAAGGAGATTATCGAAAAAAAGATACTTGTAATTGGTGCTGGATCTATTGGAAATGAAGTTATCAAAAATCTTATTTTACTAGGAATAAAAGGAATAACAATAGTTGATTTTGACAAAATAGAAGAACATAACAGAAACAGATGCATATTCTTCAATCCAGGAATAAGAAAAGGAACTTTCAAAACACAAATCATAAAAAAGGTAATCGGAGAGCAAGCTTGGAAAACAAAAATTGATTCTCTGGTTTCTTATGCAGAAAACATTAACAAGAAGTATTGGAATTCTGATTGTATTTTTTTGTGCATTGATAATGATTACTCTAGGTATATGATCAATATAATTTTGCTTTCCATGAAGAGTCATCCCATTATAATAGATGGAGCAATGGGGAAAAATATAGTAGATATAAGAGTCTACAAGAATCTTAAGAATTCATGCATGAGTTGTTCTTTTACAGAAAAATATAAAAACGAAATTCTTGCTGAGAAAGTAAAATCGAAATGCAATGATTTAATTAAAAGCGTTTCTCCGTCCTTCCCTATTATAATTACATTGAACAGCATTGCTGCAAGTTTGATGGTTACAGAATGGCTAAACAGTTTTGAGGAAAATGAGAAGAGAAATTTTCACTTGCATTTTAATCTGGAAAAAAGACTGTTGTTTAAAACAGATATAATAAAAAATCCCAATTGCGTTGAACCTTTTTGTATAGAGGATTTAGATGTCAAAAATAAAGATCATTGATGAAATTTCTTTCCCATATAAAAATGAAAAACCACCAAACTGGTTACCTTACTTTATTTGTGAAATTCACATGAACAGCCTTGAAGAAAAAAAGGAGGAAGAGGATGAGTACCTTTTGGAGGACAATTGAGGTAGAGGTTGAACCGAAGAATAAGAGCTTTAGAATAGGAGTAGATTTAACAACTACAATTGAGGAAATTCTTGAAGCTATTGTTGCAAGATGCGAAAAAGAACCTGATCTGAATTTAGATAAGTGGGCTCAAAAAAAAGTGGGTTCGCAGCATAACTTCATTTTAATAAGAAAAGGTACCGGACACTCAGAAATTAGTCCTGGATTAACATTAGGTGAGTTAACACCAGATCTGGAAAATGGCGAGGTTTTCAAATTCGATGTAAGACCAACAGTAGGAACATGCAAGACCTGAACCTTCCACCTTTGATATTCAACAGGAGAATAGAAATAGGAATAGAAAATTTCTATAAGGAATTTTCTGGATTTGCTTTATCTTACGAAATCTCGATTTCAAAACATAAAAGGATCGAAGACAGCTGGATTCAAGAGGACATTACAATAAGATCAATTGGAAAAAGAAAAGATAAAACATATAAAGGATTTGAAATCGTTTTAAATAGAATTCCTGGAATTGTGAATAAAAGGAATGGCAAAGCAATAATTGGCTTCAATCATATTTTTGTATTCAAGATACCAAGATATTATCCATATAGACTTGATAAAGTAAAAATCTATTGTAAAACTCCATTACTCCATCCCAGGTGTTCTTCTAACAGGGAAATGCCGGTTTGCTATATTGTAAATGGAGAGATAGACAGGATAATAGGAGACATTATTTTCAATGTGCTTCTGAAACCTGATTTGGTAAAACCACCAAGTTTGTACAAAGATTCAGATTGGGGATTGAATATTGAAATCATGAAATGGTATCAGGATTTGAATCCTCAAAAAGTCTTTGAATATATGTTGACAAGATGGATCAGTTTTTACAAGGTATTGCCGACAGGTATTCCAGATATTACAGAAAAAATAAAACCTAAAGTCACTTTTTTATAGGTTTCTGGTTCTTTCTTTTTTTGCCTTCATATATACTTCAAGCAAGCCTTGTGAGATTTCATCTATATAAGGTATTAATCCTCTATCTACTATTCCAGATTTGGATATTTCATAGTATATAGTATCAGTTTCACTTTTTGCTTCAATGCTTATTATGAAACCTGCTTCTTCCAGTTTCAAGGAAAAGACAATTTTTCCGTCAAAGCTCTTGCATAATTCAGTACATCTCTCTTCTCCAATTAGCCATTGCCATAAACCATGATCCTGGATTGTAACCAACATTTTTTGAAGAAATTCTTGTTTCAATTCAAGTATTCTGTTTCTATAGATTCTTGAAGAATCTATCAGGCTATAATAGCATCTATCAACAGTTTCCTCTTGAGATTCTTTAGGTATTACATCCCAATTAATCATTGTAATCTCCTTAAGATTGTATTAGACTTTGAGCATAATGATATTAATGTATTTTTTGTCAATCCAATACGAGTTTATTGACAAAAGCAAATTGATTTCTTTAGCTTATAATTGCTTTAGGTTTACAGCCTAGTATTAGGTTTAAATAGCGCAACAGTTAATCATAAACTAAGAAACTAAACCAAAACCAGTAGATTTTGTTTTTTTTATTTGACAAAAGCATAAGCTTCTAGCCGACTGAGTTAAATAATTTTTAGAACCTATTGTATAGGGAAGGAGACAATTATGATAAGAAAGATAATATTCTTAACACTAATACTGCTGCTCATTGCATTGTTCAGCTGTACAAATCTAACTGAACCCGTCAATCCAGTTTGCTGGATTACTTATCCAGAAGCAAATGGTACATGGGTATATCCTGTTGATAACATTGTTGAGATCTCTGCTAAGGTAGAGGGAATGTATAGAATTAAAAAGGATTCTATTGAAATCTGGATCACGCCTCCTGGTAAAGAGAGTTTTGAAGAATCTGAATTCCTGGGTTTTATGACTAAAATGGAAGGATCAGATAATCAATACTATTACAAACTGGATGTTTCAGATTCAACAAAATTCTGGAAAGATAACTATTACAACATTTTTATAATAGCTAAGGATATAAATGGATTAGGCGCTAGTGATAGAAGATACTTTAGGTTATCACAAGGTACAAATATGATAACTGCAACACTTTTAGCCAAAAATAAAGTAAAATTAAGCTGGGATTTTACAAGTCCAAAATATAAAAGATTTGCAGTCTTTAGAAGTACAAAAAGTGATGTGAACCCTTCAAATGGCACTTTTATAGGAGAAACTACTAACCAGGAAATAACTGATAATTCAGCATTAATAAACCAAAAAGCTTATTATAGATTATATTTTAGCATTTCAGGTCAGTATACTCCAGTAGGTTCTTCAATTTCTGTAACCACTTTATCAAAGGATTGGACAGAGATTTCAGGTTGGCCTTCTAGTAGGAGATGCACAGATGTTGAAATCCTCAATGAAAATGTTATATGTGTTGGTCATGATTCAAAACCTCCTTCATATACTCAGTATAGTTATGGAGCATTAACTTCATATACTTTATCTCATCAGGAAATTACTATGGAAGATATGCTTTTCAGTATCTGTCCAATAAATGACAATTCTGGATGGGCTGGATTATGGGATAGAATCTGTTATTATACAAATCATAACCAAGTAGTTGCTATTTACAGGGATCAATTAAATCCATACAAGGTAATAGATGAAATTCAATCTGGTTCTCCTGGAACCTTTGCAATTGCCTATGATTCTGGTAAAGTAGGAATAAGACTCCTTTCTTTTAATAATATGACTAATCAATGGAGTGACGTTACTAAAACTGATTACAAGTATAATAGATTGAAAAAAATAGTCTTAAACAATGGATTAGTATGGTTATTTGGAGTTTCATCATCAACAGGTAATGGTGTTGTTGTTTGTCATAATGACGGAACCAAGAGCTACAATTTGGATTATGAAGTGAATGGACTTTCATTTAATTCTAGTGGAACCTATGGAATTGCAGTATCCAAAGATGGGATTGCAGCAGTATACATCAATGGAGTGTGGAGTAAATATTCAGTTCCTTCATATGTTTACCAAAAACTATTTCTTACTTCATCTAGAGTGATTTCTCCAGAATTATATTTCCTTGGAACAACAAATAGAAATATGTATTTTTATAATGGAGAGCACATGAATATAATGGAGTCAGAAAATTTACCCGCAGATGGAGCGATTTGGAATATCTTCCTAACTGATGATTTATCAGATGGTATCTTCATCCATAGAAAAGATGATCAGACTTATACTAGCGGTTACAGACTCCAATGAAATTACCCCGAGAGAAAACTCGGGGTTTTGTTTATGTTTATTCCACAGTTTTTAATAAAACAAAAAGAGATAAAACCAACGATACAAATTATCGGATTTACATACTCTTTAGTCATAATTTCTATATCAGTTTTTTCTATCAAGTCTTTTGAAAAGGGTATGTTCAATTCGCTAGCTTTCACTATCTTGGGTTTATTGATTCCAATTCTACTTTTTTCCAGGCAACCTTTAAGAAATAGTCTTGGATTATTTATTCTTCTTAACCCACTCTGGATTTCTCCGAGATTTCATATTATAGATTCATCTTATAATCTTGCAGATTTCATAACAATAACATGGGGAATTATTCTAATTCTTGCTTTACTCTTAAAAAGATTTGAAATAGATTGTATATTTCATTCTCCTATTTTTTTCCTGATTGTATTAGCCTATTTGTTTATTGTATATCAATCATTATATATAAGTCATGATCGATTTACTTCAATTAAAGCTTTAATAAACTATTCCATTCCGATTCCTATTATGATATTAGTTATGCTATATATTACTGAAAACAAGGAAAATATTCATTTCTTTGTTATGGTTTTTTTAATTTCAGGTATAATTTATTTGTTTGGCGTAACAGAATATTCTGAAGCATCTTATGAAGGAGTAAAGCGATTAAAAAGCTTTACTGAGCATCCTAATAATCTTGGTGGTTATTATGATATGATATTCCCATTTTGCGTTTATTATTTCTTGAATTCGAAATCATACAAGATAAAGATTCTCTTTTTACTCTTAGTATTTCTCTACTTTTATATTACTATTCTTAGTGGTTCAAGAGGAGCTACTATTTCCATAATAATTGCAAGCTCTTTCTATTTTTATTTTTTCCTAAAATCGAAATATAGCTTTAGAAAAAGATTTTACGGTCTTCTTAGTATAATTACAGTTATATTACCATCCTTTTATATAATTGCAAAAAAGTATGCCCCAAGAATGCTCCAAACTTCACTAGTAACAAGTTCTAATAAACCAACTGCACTAATGGTAAGATTTCTTCTATGGGGATGGACAATAGATAAATTCAAACCACAGGACTTAAAGGGTGGACTGGGTTTAGGTAATTATGGAGGATGGGTAATCAAGCAGGCAAACATAGATTTTTTATTTGATGCTTTTGTTGGAGATTTAGTCCATGCAAATCAGCTTGAATTTCAAATATTATTCGAACTTGGCATTGCAGGATTGTTATTCCTTCTGATTTTTATTTTATATTTATCTTATATGCATATAAAAATGTATAAATCTGCAGATAATTGGGAAGATAAAAAAATCGTTATTGCTGTTTTTTCCTCATGGTTAGCAATAGGACTTCACAGTTTAATAGATTACTTATTTGCAACTACAGTCATACTTACACAACTGTTTATTCTTTTAGGAATTACATGGGGACTCTGGAATCATTTATGTAAACCTGAGAAATCATTAATAATGAAACTGAAATCATATTTTTCAGACAAATCCAAGGAATAAAACATGGATCCGATAATTCATACTTTAGCAGGGATAAGCATTAATCAAGGTTTTTCAATACATATTAATAATCCTTTATTATTTTTTTCAGGCGTTTTGTTTGCAAATTTACCAGATATTGATGCTATATCAGATAAACAGAGCTCGATAAGAGATATATTCCCTCATCATGGACCCAGTCACTCTATAGTAGGCGGAGTTATTTTTTCAGCTTTGGGAGCGAAGTTAATCACTATGACTGGACCCTTGCTTGGAAGTTATTATACTAATTTAAGCTATGAGTATACTTTTGTTTTCTTGCTAGTATCATTCTTTTCTCACATTTTTTTGGATGTTTTTCTTCACTCAGATGGTATAGCAGTATTCTGGCCAGTGATTAATAAAAAATTTTCCCTGAAACTAATATTAGGATTAACTCACTTGAATAAAAAGGCTCGCTGCTATCCCCCGAGTCGACTGAGATGCTTTATATGCTTGTTGAATAGTACTATTATGTCTCCAATACTTTATTTCCTTTTATTTGGAATAATGATTAATTTAGTTTTTAACAAATATGGTTCTATAATTGGATTTGCTTTAGTCTTGATATTCACATTTTGGCTTTATATAGCAAGACTTATCGTCTTGAAAAAGGCAAGGAAAAGATTCTCAACCAGGAATATACAGATTTTCCCTCACTCCTATTCTGGACTCAACTGGATGTTTTTGAGAAAGAATAATAAATCCTTCTCTACATATGAGATGAATTTGAAAGGTGAATTCAAGGAGATTGGATTTTATCCTGTAAAAAAGGATAAGATGAATGAATATATAGAGAAATCCAAAGAGCATTTCAAAATACGGGATTTCTTAACGTGTGCTAAAAATCCTTATCCAACTGTAAAGGAAGTGGAAGAAGGATATCTTGTTTTCTGGAGAGATTTATCATATGATTTTGACAAGAACATTGTATTTTTCGGAATAAGAGCTTTGATTGATAGATATGGTCAATTTCTTGATGTCAGGTTTCTGGAGAAATGGCCTGATTTCGAAGTCCCCTATAACAGATTGACTGTTAAACCATTTGAGGAAACTGGTTCTATTTAAGGAAGGTTTATATGAAAAACTTATTCAGTGGTAAGGCATCTTTTGAATTTCTGAATCATTTATCTGTTAATATTGGTGCAAGACTGGGAGGTTCAAGAGAAGAAAAAAAAGCAGCTTATTATATTTTAGAGAGATTCAAGGAATGGGGCTTGAAGTCATATTTACAGGAATTCAAGACGAAGGATTTCTCTGTAAAAAAATCATTCATTACTTCCAGAGAAACAGGAGACATACATTGCAGATCTTATGGATTGTGCTCAAATACGCCAACCAAAGGAATTACTTCTGATATTGTCTGGTGCCTTTCAGGAAGTCCTCTGGAAATTACACCTGATATCAAGAACAAAATCATTGTCAGATATGGAGCTCTTGATGACAAACTGAGAAAAAAGATGGATGAATATGAACCTGCAGGAGTTATAGTTATTGGTTCATCAAGAGGTACAAAAGCACTGCATATTGAACGTCTCGAAGAATGGGACAAAATACTGGCAAATCAGCCAACATTGATGATTTCATATGATGATGGTTTAAAACTGGTAAAAGCTAAACCTAAAAAAATGACTATCATAACAGAGCAAGATATAAAACCGTCAACCAGCCAGAACGTAATTGGTGAATTGAAAGGAGGTCTTTATCCTGAAGAGATTATTGTTGTTTGTGGACATTATGATTCTATATGGGAAGGAAGTGGAGCTTCTGATAATGCAGGAGGAACCGCAATAGTAATGGAACTCGCAAGAATTTTTTCAATACATGGAAGCAAACGAACAATCAGATTTATCGCATTCGGGAGTGAGGAAAGAGGATTAAATGGAAGCAGATATTATATCAAGGAACTAGCAAAAAAAGACAAGAAAGAAAAGGAAAAAAAAGAATATATTAAAATCTGGGATAAGACTGAGCTAGATAATCACCTACTAACAATCAATATAGATGTTCATGGTGCATTACTGGGAACAAATCATGTTGCAGTTGCAGGTTGTTCGGATCATATCGTAGGAATGCAATTGCTTTCAAAAGAATTGGGATTCAAATTAGATATCAAGGAATATGCAATGTCATCTGATGGTACAAGTTTAGCTTATCATGGCATTCCCGCTCTTCAATTTGCCAGATCCTCTCCTTCCAATAATGTCTTGCATACAGAGGAAGATACAATTTCATGGCTAGATCGGCAAGCATTGGAAGATTATGGCAGATTTCTTGAAATCCTACTCTTTAGATGGGTTTCATGTTCAGCAGAATTCCCTTTAGAACGTAAAATAAGTGATGAAAACGTGAAAAAGATAAAGGCTTATTTTCTTAAGCATCTCAAGCTTGATATGGAAGCTGGATTAGAGACAAAGAAGAAAAAGTAGGTTTATGGTATTAATTTGATGAACCAGGCTTTTATTCTTGATATATTGCAAGAAAACGCTTGTCAGAATGTCCGTTATTTAACCTTGAGGTAATATGAAATACTTACTGATAATATTACTTTCGTGCACTGTTATTCTTGCAGAAAATACTGATGAGATAATAAAACAGATTCAAGAAAAATATAAGAAAATTAATTCATTTCAAGGTGTTTTCAGGCAGGTGAATATTTGGTCAGAATTGAACAAATGGAGAGCATTGAATGGTAAGATATATGTTTCTGAACCGAATAAATTATTGCTTGAATATATTCATCCAAAAGGTCAATTCCTTTTGAGTACGGGAGATTTCATTTATTTGTATTCACCGGTAAACAAACAAGTTATGAAATTCTCAACAAATAAGCTGGAATATGGATTAAGATTTAAGGATTTGATTTATAAATATCCTGAGGAATCTGATGTTACTTATGTTGGTTCTGAAAAAATAGATGGCAGGATATGCAAAAAGCTTTTTCTGGTTCCGAGGAATGAAAAAACAGACTTTGTTAAGATGGAAATCTGGGTGGGGACAGATAGTATTATTTACAGAATAGCATATGAAGACGATACTGAGAGTAAAATCGTTTATACTTTTTCTGATATAATTATAAATCCAAAATTGGATAGCAAGCATTTTGAATTTAGGCTACCATCTGGAGCAAAAATAATAGATAAATCCGAATGATTATTTTATTAGTTTTTATTTTAATTTTCTCAATAGAGCAAATTGAAGGAAATCAGCACTCTCAAGAGAAAAACTCCATAAGATATAAATATCTGAAAAGCGCATTAGAAAAAATGCATCAGAAATACTATGATGAATCACTCGCTGTATTGGACTCCCTTGAAAACAAATTCCCTGATAATCCTTCAGCTTACTTCTTCAAGGCAATGGTATATGAAATGATTATGCAAGATATGGAAGACAATAGCAAGGAAAAAGAATTTATTGCTAATGTAAAAAAATGCCAGAAATTTTCTAATGATAATATTTATAGTAATAACAAGGATTTGTGGGCAAAATATTATCTTGGATCAAGTTATGGTTTACAAGCAATTCATCTTGCAAGGAATGGTGCCTTAATCGGGGCATTCAGGCTTGCATATAAAGGTTATAACTTGATGAAACAGATAATAGATGCAGAACCAGAGTTTTATGATGCTTATGGTGGAATGGGAATGTTTTTACATTGGAAGGATATAGGCGGAGGTATTCTCATGAAGAATACTGATACGGAAAAATACTTGAGAACATCGATAGAAAAAGGTTTATATTCATATCCCTCTTCCATGTTTGTTCTTCTTGATATTTATTATCAAAAAAAGGATTTTACGAAGACTGAAGAAGTTGCAAAAAATATTAACAAGTTATTCCCAAGGGATCCATGGCCATACTATATTTTATCAATATGCTCTGTCAGTAATAATGAAATCAAATCATCCATTGATTACCTTAATCTTGGGCTTAATAAAGTAAATGAAATAAAGCCAATAAGTAATTACAACCTTGCTCTTTTCAATTTTCATCTGGCAAAATCATATAAAACAAGCGGTGATGTCGAAAATGCAGACAAATATTTAAAACTTTCAAAGACTTTTTTGTTGAAATTGTCTGAAATTCCTGAAACTAAAAGGTTAAAGAAGGAAATAAAAGAAGGGATTTAAGATGCAAATAAAACCACATGGAGGACAACTGATCAGAAGAATTCTTCAGGGTGAAGAAAGAGAGAATGTTCTTGAAAACTGCTGCAACTGGATATCAATTATTGTTGATGAAGAGACTTCCAAGGATATAAGAAATATCTGCAGGGGTATCTACAGTCCCTTGAATGGCTTTCTGTCCAAAATTGATCTTTCAGCAATAATAGATGACAGCATTCTTGAAAACGGACTTATATGGACAGTTCCAATTGTATTGGATATTGATCATGAAACGGCTATAAAATTGAAAGAAGGCAGGCATGTTCTTATAAAAAATGAGGATAATTCACCTTTAGCTTCCATGCTAGTTGAAGAAATATATAAACCTGATGTAAACAAGCTTGTTTCAAGCGTATTTCAGACTAATGATGAAAAACATCCAGGAGTTGCGGGTTTTCTCTCAAAAAAGGAATATTATGTTGCTGGAAGAATTGATCTTATAGATACAAACAGGCAACCATTTCCTGAATATAATCTGGATCCCCTTGAAACAAGGATTCTTTTCAGGGAAAAAGGCTGGCAGACAGTTGTTGCTTTTCAGACCAGAAATCCAGTTCATCGTTCTCATGAATATCTTCAGAAATGTGCATTAGAAGTTGTTGATGGACTTTTCATTAATCCTGTCATTGGGAAAAAGAAGTCTGGTGACTTTAAAGACGAAGTAATAATAGCAGTTTATGAAAAGATGATCTCAGATTTTTATCCTAAAAACAGAGCTGTTATGAGCATTTTGCCTATGAAGATGAACTACGCAGGTCCTAAAGAAGCAATCTTTCATGCAATTATTCGTCAAAATTTCGGTTGTACCCACTTTATTGTAGGACGTGATCATGCAGGTGTTGGAAAATATTATGGGACTTACGACGCACAAAAAATTTTTGAAAAAATGCCTTTCAATAAACTTGAAATAAAACCACTTTGTTTCGAGAATTCTTTCTTTTGCAGTACTTGTGATCAGATGGCAACTTCAAAAACATGTCCTCATGGAGATTCAGAAAGAATTTATCTTTCCGGTTCATTAGTAAGGGAGATGATTATAAAACACATATCTATTCCTGAGGAAATGACAAGAAAAGAAATAAGTGATATTATGATCAATTATCCAAAACCATTTGTAGAATAGGAATGTAATGCCACAGATTAAAAAATTCATTATTATAGGACTTGATTGTCTTGCGCCTCAGCTTGTGAATAGCAGATTCGTTAATCAACTTGATTTCTTCAACAAACTCAAACAGAGTTCTCGTTATGGAACACTCAGGAGTACCATTCCAGCGATCACTGTACCAGCATGGATGACTATGATGACTTCTCAGGATCCAGGTCAGCTAGGTATTTATGGCTTCAGAAACAGAGGAAGTTATGACTATAATGATCAAGTGATTGCTAACAGCACGTTTATTAAGAAGCCTTTATTGTGGGATATTTTGGGAGAAGCTGGATTGAAATCTACAATACTAAATGTTCCTCAAACATATCCACCTAAACCAATAAAGGGCAATCTTGTAGGGTGTTTTCTTACTCCAGACCTCAATTCAGATTTTACTTATCCAAAAGAGCTTAAAAAGGAACTTCTACTAGCAGTACCTGATTATCAGATAGATGTCAATAATTTCCGAACACAAGATAAGGAATGGTTGATAAAAGAGATTTACAAAATGACAAAAGCTCGCTTCAAGGCAGCAAAATTTCTTCTTGAAAGCAAAGAATGGGATTTCTTCATGGCAGTTTTTATGGGACCTGACAGACTACATCATGGTTTCTGGAAATATTTCGATGAAGAGCATCCATTATATAAGCCTGATAGCATCCTGAAAAATGTAGTAGAAAAGTACTACATTTCTCTTGACAAAAACCTTGAGGAGCTTTTGAATCCTTATATAGATAATGAAGAAATCGCAATTTTCATAGTATCTGATCATGGAGCAAAAGCAATGAAAGGCGGTTTCTATATCAATGAATGGCTAATGCAAGAAGGTTATTTGAAACTGATAGAAACCCCAAAGAAAGCACTAAAAATTAGTCACGATATTATTGACTGGGATAATACATATTGTTATGGAGAGGGAGGATACTATTCAAGGATTTTTTTAAACATTGCTGGCAGAGAACCCAGAGGGATAATAAAAGAAAACCAGAAAAAGGATTTCCTTGAAGAACTGAAAAAGAAACTTGAAGCAATTCTTGATGACAACGGAATCTGCATGAACAACAAGGCATATTTACCTGATGAGATATATCATGAAACTAATGGAATTCCACCTGATATTATTCTATACTTAGGTGATCTTTCATGGCGAAGTCAAGGTACTGTTGGGACCTCCAGACTATACACTCATGAAAATGATACGGGGCCTGATGATGCTAATCATGCCCAAGATGGATTTTTCCTCTTGTATCATCCTGGAATCGGAGAAAACTGGCTGGATCATCAAGCAATTTATCATATTGCCCCAACTGTCCTTGAGGCTTTCGGGATAAAAAAACCAAATCACTATTTGGGAACATCATTTTGGAAAAGTAGTTTTTACGAGGAGTGATAAATGAATGGATTTTGTATTTGGTTTACCGGTTTACCATGTTCTGGAAAAACAACTATAGCAGATGCTTTAGCAAAGGAGTTGACAGATCTAGGATTGAAGGTGGAGAGACTTGATGGGGATGTTGTCAGAAAATCCTTATGCAAGGATCTTGGATTTTCAAAAGAAGACAGGGATAAAAATATCGATAGAGTTACTTTTGTAGCAAAGCTTTTATCCAGAAATGAAGTTGCTGTTATTGTCTCTTTTATTTCACCTTACAGGAAAGCGCGTTTTGATGCCAGACAATCCTGTACGAATTTCATAGAGGTATATATGAATACCCCAATTGAAATATGTGAACAAAGGGATGTAAAGGGAATGTATGCAAAAGCAAGAAAAGGTGAAATAAAAGACTTCACTGGAGTGGATGATCCTTATGAACCACCATTAAATCCTGAAATTGAGTTAAAAAATACATCTATAGAGGAAAGCGTGGAAACAATACTGAATTATCTTCAAGAAAAAGGTTTCATAACAAATCGCACTTTCATAAAGAATGTTTATTCCCCTGATGAAGAAGCAAAAATCAAGAAAAGACTTGAAGATCTGGGATATATTTAATGGCTTTTTATGTACTGGGATTAGACGGGACTCCATTCAGTCTGATAAGCGAATATATTGATGCCGGGATAATGCCAAATTTCAAAAGTTATATAGATCAATCTGAATCCAGCTTTGTCCCTCTTCTGAGCTCTTACCCGCCTATTTCGTCAGTTGCATGGACATCTTTCATGACTGCTTCAAATCCTGCTGAGCATGGCATATTTGGATTCATGGATTTTAACAGACCATCATATAGCTTGACTTTTCCCAACAGTAAAGACAGGAAAAAGAAAACTTTATGGGAAATAATAGCTGAGAAGAATATGACTTCAGCAGTCATTAATTTACCAAGTACATATCCTGCTACCCCGATAAATGGACTTATGGTTTCGGGTTTTGTGGCATTAGAACTGGAAAAATCAGTATATCCGCTTTCCTTCTACAGGGATTTAAAGGACATGAAATATAGAATAGATGTTGATTTGACTAAAGCAAAAGATTTGGATTTCCTTGTAAAAGATTTAATTGAGATGCTCGAAATAAGGGAAAAAAGTTTCAGGTTGACTTTGAAAGACAAGTACGATTTATGGATAGGAGTTATTACTGAAACTGATAGGCTTCTGCATTTCATGCATCATGCAATTACAGATAAAAGTAATATATATCACTCATTTGTTATGGAATATTTCAACAAGATAGACAAACTGTTTGGAAGATTGGTTGATGATTTTTTTGATGAAAATCCGTTCATTATGCTTTCAGATCATGGTTTCACTGGATTAAAGCAGGAAATATATATAAATAACTGGCTTATCGAGAATAACTTAATGGTACTGAATAAAAGCCATCCTGCAAGCATAGAAGATATTAGCGGAAAATCATTATTCATGTCTCTGGATCCAGGAAGGATATATTTGAATAAAAGAGAGATATTTGAAAATGGTCTTGAAATTTCCGAAGAAGACTGTAAAAAATACCTTGATGATCTTGAGAGCAAACTCTTTACATTGAAATATAATAATGAAGCAGTAATAGAAAAAGTATTCAGGAAAGAAGATATATATAAAGGCGAGTTTCTGGATATTGCACCAGACATGGTAATTCTTCCGAAGCATGGTTACGATTTAAAAGCAAGGCTTAATACTAAGGAAGTTTTTAATAGTACTCATATAACTGGCTGCCATACATATGACAATGCATTCCGTATAACAAATCAATTAATGCCAGAATGCATATCTATTCAGAATGTCGGTGAATATATACTGAATTTTCTTCTTGATTATTAATTTATTGATTCCAGTAAATACTTGATCTGAAAATAGGTAATGAATAATATTATTAATAATATCATGATTATTACAAATTCAATTTACTTCAAAATGGCATTAATCATCATTGTTATTTATTTTCTTTCAAGAATAGCTTATAGAAGGAATAGAAGCATAAGCACTGATTTCATAAAAGACATTGAACCTTTTTTTATGGAAGGAATTAAAATTTCAGGAAATGATCAAGAAAGACATCTGCAAATAGAATTCAGATTCAAAGGAGGAGAAGGAGTCTTCATTCATAAGAAGAACGAAAACAAACTAATACTGAACCTCTATAACTCATTATTTTGCAAGATTTTAATCATTCCTGAGGATTTATATGAGATTTTGAATATGGCTTCTCCTTTCCCAAAAGAAGTCCATTTGATAGAAATAGAAACTAATGATAGTGATTTTGATAAAGAATATAAAATAAAAACTGATAATCCGGATAAGGCTAGAAAAATTTTGAATAATAATATAAAGAATTGCATCAGAGGTATTCATGGAGACAAGAAGGATTTCATGACAATAATCATAAATGAAGCTGAAATTAATATTGACAGAGATATATCAATCTGTAACAAAGATAATTTGAAACTCTTTCTTGTGAATTCAAAAGAGCTGGGAGAAACTTTTAGTAATAACTTACGTAAACAGCTATAAGGAGTATATATGAATTTCGGTAATCTACTGTCAAATATGTTTCCAGTTATCATGTTCATTTTGTTCCTCTCAATATTTATAATCTCTCTTAGTTATTCCATAATTTCAGCAAAAAAAAGATCAGAACGTAGACATAAAGTATTTGAGGAAATTGCTCTTGAGATTGGAGCTATATATGAAAAACCTTTGAAATTTATAGACTTAACCTCCTTTATTTTTCAAGGAAAATCAAAGGAATTACTCAATCCGAATAATATTCCCAGGAATACAGGATTTCCTGTTTTGGAATTGCCTTTGAAAGGTTCAAAACTCCGTTGTACTTATCATTCTTCAGGAGGTAAAAACCCAATCTTCTATACTGATATTTTCATTGAATTCGAAAAACCTTATGAATACAAACTCAGGATCTATCCAGAAGGTTTTTTTTCAAAGATAGGAAAATCCCTTGGTATGCAAGACATAGAAATAGGTGATCCTGACTTTGACGGGCAATACATTATAAAATGCAATAATCCTGATTCAGCCATACAAGTTGTCAATAGCCATTTCAAGCAGGTTTTTATTGCCATGTGCAGTTTCAAATATAACAACATAGATTTTACCCTGGAAGGTCATGATGCAACTTTTCAAAAAACTGGTTTGATAGAGGATAAGGAAGAACTCAAGCAATATATACTTATGGGAAAGCAAATAGCAGAAATACTTTCACCTCACAGAAATCTTTTGTGATTGTCCGTAAAATATAGACATGAAAGCACTTATTATATTTTGCTTTTGTTTCTTCATTTTATCCTGTACAGATCCCGGAGATAATACTGCTTATGGCGATTATTCAGGTCAGACAAATCAATCTCTTCCCATTTATTTCAATGTTAAAGACAATAATATCAATAATGGTTATATAAAGATAAGGGTAAAACTTTCAGAGGAAGAAGTTGAAAAAGAGTTTTCTGGCTGGTACGGCAAGATTGATGAACAAGGTAAATTCAAGATATATATTGATCTGGATCATCAAGGCAGAATTGAAGGAGCATTTGAACAGGATAATGTTAATGGTAAATGGTATTATCCAGATGATGATGGTACAGCCAGCGGGACTTTTTCAGTGTCAAAGAGATAAAAAACTCATCTTTGACCCATGAAATCTATCCTGGAATATTTTCTTTCATAAATTAGTAAAGTAGCAATTAGATTAGTTTTTTCTTTGCATACTTTAATAATATAGTTTTTCCAATTGACAGTTTTGAGTATATCTGCTTATCAAACTAATCAAAAAAGGAGACTAGTATGTTTTGTTGGGGATTTTTACTTATTATTGTTTCGTTTTCGAAATTTCCTGAAAAAGACAAATTCCTGAATTATAATACATGGGATTGCAGTTTTTATAAAAATACTGAATTGCCTTTTAAATTAGATCCCAAGGTGTTTGAATCTGCAAAGGATAGTTTCCTCCCTGTATATAGATCAATCATGTTGAATTCATGGAAGATAAAACTGGAATGCTTTCCTAATTGGCATTATGGATTCAGGAATTGTCCCGAGAGATTCTGGATAAATATTGCTGCTGCCAATGTCTTATGTCGAGCTAAGGTCATTTCTGTGTCCTATACTCCGATCCCTGATCTTATGAATACTGATCCTGCACACTATTATCTCTGGACAAAAAAAACAAGGCTGGAAATAGAGATAAATGAGATATTTTGGGGAAAAGACTTCGTATATAATATAACTAAAGGAAAACCAAGAGTAGTTGTCAGGATACACTCACCTGAATTTTATTATTCGCTTGGCGAGTATAAAATACCGCAAGAAGGTGATGAAATACTTTTCCCGCTATATTTATATCAAACACAATATAAGGAAGATTTCTTTTTAAGCCTCCCATTCTTTTATTTCATTTCGGATCCAAATGAAACAAAGATAAAGAATGCTCTGGATAATACCATTCTAACCTGGTGTCTGGCAAAACATGTTATAAGCATTATAAAAGAAAATGGTAATTTGATTAGAATAAAAGAAGGATTGAAGGCAATAAATTAAAACTGTAATGAAACCTATTCTTCTTGTTACTCCTACTCCTTTTGATATAAGTGCATTTGGTATCAGAGCATTAAGTGCTTACCTTAAGCATCATGGCTTCAAAACAAGAATAGTTTTTTTCCCAGGCGGTATAAATAATTACAGGCATACAGTTAATTATGTTTATAGATATCCTGAAAAAGTGATTAGTCAACTGATTGAATTATCACAGGATAGCGAAATAGCTGGTTTTTCTTTCATGTCATTATATTATGACAGAGGCTTACAGCTTACAAGGGGATTAAGATCCAGATTTGGAGGAAAGATAATCTGGGGCGGAGTCCATACAATGGTTAATATTGAATCATCCCTGAATGAAGTTGATGCAGTTTGCATTGGAGAAGGAGAAGAAGCAATTCTAGCTCTTGCAAGGCAGCTACCTTTTGAAAATGTACCTAATCTTGCATATAAAAAAGACGGATTAATCAAGTATAATAATCTAGCCCCCTTGCTTCAGGATGTAGATAATCTTCCATATTGTGACATAGACACTGAAGGCCACTTCATATATATGGAACACAAGAAAGAGATTGTCCCATTGACTGAAGAAACATATAAATACCATGCTCCTCGTATTTCACATACTGATGGTAAAAGAAGGATTTGTTACAGACTTATGACAACAAGAGGATGTCCTCACTCTTGTTCATATTGCATAAATAATCTCTATCACAAACTATATAAAAACCAGATGCATTCAAGGCGACGATCTGTTGATAATATAATAAAGGAAATGAAACTGGCAATTGATAAATATCCATGGTATAGCGGTATACAGTTTTTTGATGATACATTTTTTGCAACACCGTTTAAATATCTTGAAGAACTCGTACAGAAATACAAAGAGGAAATCAATCTGCCAATCTATGCTCAAACAAGTCCTGCCACTTTAACTGAACAAAAAATAGATTTGCTTATTGATGCAGGTCTGATGTATCTGGAAATGGGCATACAAACGACCAGTTCTGAAACCGAAGCTTGTTATGAAAGGCAAACAGGAACAGACAGGATAAGAAAATCAATACAGATACTGAATACAAGAAAAGAGAAAATGCTGGCTCCAAGATACCATATAATACTGGATAATCCATGGGAGACAGAAGAAGCTCTTTTGACTACACTTGAGACCATACTTAAGCTTCCCCAACCATATGATACTTGCCTTTCTTCATTGACCTTCTTTCATGGAACTCCGCTTTATGAAAGAGCAAAGAAAGAAGGATTGATCAAAGATGAAGAACTTGAGATAAACAGGCATCCATTTGGTATTCCAAAAGGAGATTACCTTAATTTTCTTATTTATCTAGCATGTTATAGTCTCCTTCCAAAAGGAATTATAAGGAAACTAGCTACTCCCAGGTATGTTAAATATTTACACAAGGATAAATTCAATAAATTCTATAATTCTCTTTACTTCTGGTTAGAAAGATTAAGATTCTTGGAAAAAGGTTTGAAAGCAGTTTTTTCAGGAAGGCTATTCGGAATTTTGTTTCATCTGAAACAGAGAATTGGTGTTGGCTGGTAATGAAAATACTTTTAGTTCAATCTTTCACTTCACCTGAAGAACCACCTATTTATCCGCTTGGATTGGCTTGTCTTAAAACAGTACTAAAAGAAAACCATGAAATATATGGATTAGATATAAATGTCTCAACAGAAGATGAATACTTAAATATGCTTGATAAGTATAAATATGATGTGATAGGCTTTGGAATAAGAAACATTAAAGTTGCAACAATAAGGAAGCATGCAAATATAGTTGATGAGCATCATAACCTGATAAGAATAGCAAAAAGAGTACAACCTGATTCAGTGCTTATTGCAGGTGGAATGGGATTTTCATTGTTTGCTGAACCTCTAATGAGGATTTATAATGAAATAGATTACGGTCTTTTTGGAAGCGCTGAAGTCACATTTCCAAAATTGCTTCAGAATCTGTATAAACCACAAAAAGTTGCAGGAGTTTATTATAGGTTCAATCAGACAATAAAATACTCTTTTAATCAGACTGACGATGAAAAGAATAAGCTTGTTACCCCTGATAGAACTATTATTCCAGTAGAGCTTTATGCAAGATTTGAAAATGCATATGGAATACAAACCAGAAGAGGTTGTATTCTTAACTGTATTCATTGCAGTGATAAACACCTTTTAGGAAGCAATATTTTTACAAGACCTGTTGAGGATATTGTTAATGAGCTTAAAGATATGGAAAAGATAGGAATTAAGAATGTTTTTTTTGCTGATCAGATATTCAATATTCCGTATGAATATACTAAATCATTATTGAAAAGCATTATAGAAAATGAGATTGGTATTAAATGGACAGCATGGTTTTATGAAAAAAATCTTGATATGGATTTTTTCAATTTAATGAAAGAATCCGGTTGCAAACAGGCTATTTTCAGCCCTGATAGTGCTGATAATAAAATACTTAATAATCTGAGAAAGGAAATTACTTCAAAAGACTTAAAAAAGACTTACATGCTGGCAAAAAAGGCAAACCTTCGTGTTGGTTATGACTTCATGCTTAATGCTCCAGGGGAAACCATATTCAGCCTTGTAAAAACAATATCTTTCATAATAAAAGCGAAACTACATTTGGGGAAGCTACTAGCTCTTCATGGATTATTTATTGTTACTATGAGAATTTATCCAAATACTGAGCTTCAAAAGATATCCATCGAAAAAGAGATAATTGACAAAGATGATGACTTATTGGAGCCGAAATTTTATAATCCGTTCCCTCTTTCTGTATTTGTTAATCTGATATTGAAAATTATGGAGTTATTATGGCTCATAAAAAAACTATTCAAAAAATGATTATCATTCTATTACTTGCTTTTGCAAATTCCATTCATGCTGAGCAGGAATTGAGTTTTCAATTAGGAGCAATGTATCTCTGCAGATACAAATCACGAATATACAATGAAGCAGCTGCCAAAGTTGCAATCAAAATGGGAATAAGAAATTCTCAATATTTTCTTTCTTTCCCAGATTATTATGCTGCAAGCGGTTTCAACCCCCAGAAACTTAAAGATGAACTTGAGAAAACTGCTGCTTTCTGGATAAGAAGGAATAACGAAAATACTGTATTCATTGTTTTATCCACAGCAATGCCAGAAATATCATCTGTTAAATCCAGAATGGGTATTGGTTTCTATGAATATCCCAAAAATGGTCATATATATAGATGGGCACCTTCTGATAGTTCTTACATTTTTATTAACGAAAGAATTCCATTTGATTCTATAAGAAATCAACAGACTTATGAGTATTTTTGCTATTCAGTAGCCAAATCATTTATGGAGATATTTAAAGATAATCCTGAAAATTGCTTTAAAAAAGTGAAGTTTATAATTGGAAATGAGTATTGGTTTATTTTTGAATGTGCTACAGGAGTAAAAAAGGGAAACGGGCAAATAGGAGTAGGAGCTGCTCCACTCTATATAAAACTGGCAATGACAAGAGCTGCCATGAGAGGCTTGAAAAGAGCGTTGGTTCAGTACGATAAGTGGAAGGGAAATCTTAAAAAACTTGACGAACTTGACTGTCCCTCTGAAGTTTTCTGGGGAAATCTGGAATGCTCTGGCCCAAGACAAAGCCTTATAAAATGGCAAGACTGGAATAGTGATATTAATAATCAAGCAGGTTCTGATTATTCATATGCTTTATCTGATATGTTTTGTGAAGAAGTAAGAAAAATAAGAAAAAACTACAAGAATGATGAAATTGGTATCTCTCAAATCTTCTTCAATTCAGTTTCTGTTCATTTATACAGATTTAAATATAGAAGTCCTTACGAGGCAATACAGTATAATTTCGGATCAGGAAGAAATCCTGGTGTTCCTATGACTTTAAGGTCTGAAATTGAATGGTGCAGGGATTTTCTTAGAAAATATAAAAAATTTGGAATGCCTCAAAACCTTGCAATAACTGAATTTGGATACCCACAAATAGCTAGACTAGACGTAGTAGATGAATATAGAAGAGATAATAAAGTATTCCCTGAATGGGGAAAAATACTATCTTATGATATGAATAGTAACAGAGATATTATTGATCTTTATGCCGAATATATAAATGATCTTTGGCGAACCTTTCTCTCAGGCAAGTATAAGATACCTGATTGGTATGGTGATTTCGTTAAGGTTAAAACAAAATTATTAAGTAATTTTTCAAAAAATGAAAACATCTCCAAGTCAATTATAGCAAGGACGCCAATATTAAATGAACTTAAGACAGCAAGATTAATGAATGAGTATATACATATTGTTAATGATTGGAATAATGAAAACCGTGATTTTCCTGTAACACATCTTGTTTACTACTGCTTCAGTACTGGTATCTATCCTGATCTTGCTCTTCCATGGCACTATTATGGGCTTATGCATAATCCTAACAAAAAAAATGGACATCTTATCGGAACGAGCGGGATTGACTTTGGTGAATGGTTAGCTCCTTTATCTATTGCTGGTCTATCACTGATAAGAAAAGATACTAATAGATTATCTTTAATTCAGCCTGAAAGCAAAATCCCTTTTCAAAGCTCTTTGAAGTATGATACTTGCTCCCAATTTTGCCAGTTCATATTTCCTGAAGGTGAATATGAAATAACGTTAAACTATGATTATCCCAATACTTTATCCAAAGTAAAGGGAGCTGATGAAAACTACTTCAAATATATACCATGGAATTATAATAGAGGGTATGAAAATCTGAAAGAAGGTGAAAGAGATCTTTATGTTTTCATTGGAAAAGATTATCCTTTTTTCAAAAATACATTACCTAATCCTGTTATAGTACTCAAAGCAAATAAAAAAAATGCAACATGGACAGGGAGGATCAATTCTTTGGACAAAGTAATTATTACTGAAAATCCAAATTTCTGGTCTGAAAACAATGCAAAGACAAAATGGGGATATCCTAGTGGTTATATCTGGGGATCTCTTAAGATAAGAAAAATAAAGTAATTGAGGAGATATTATGAAATCTATTTTGTTAGTACTTGCAATTGCCTTGTCTTTGTTTGCAGAATCTCCTTTGTTTTATGGACTTATGAATTTTCATGGAGATGACCTGGAGAAATCAATAAACAAAGGTTATCTAGGCAATCAACCTGTATTTAGTGATCCATTAATGAGCTTTGAAACAGGAAACAATAATACGGAATACTATGAAATGAAAAGAATAAAGGAATTCTCTGAATATATCCATGGAGGTAAGAGAAGCTTTTTTTCAATATTTGCCGGACCTATGTTTGATCAAGAAATGATATATAAGACAACTCCTGAAATAAACAATAGTCTTAGTGCAGGATTTTTAATGCAAAAAAAGTGCTTTTCAGCAGTATTAGACTACAGGCTTCAGCATGCTTCCGATACTATACCGGTTTTCAGAAGAAATAATCTTTCAATGGATGCAGAGAGAGCCATTTTTCAAATTGATACAAGCCTTGGTATTATTCAATTAGGGAGAGACAGGCAATCCTGGGGAAATTCAAGAACTGGAAATCTATCCATTTCAAAAGAAGCTCATCCAATGGACAAATTAAGATATCAGGTAAGATTTGGTGATTTCTATTTTGATACTTTTCATGCGAAGCTTGTTTCAGATACTACATTAACCATTGAGGATAGATACCTGGCAGGACATAAGATTGTGTATAGACCCAATAGCAAATTGGAAATTTCTGCTTCCGAACTGATAATTTATGGAGGAGAAAACAGAAATATTGAATTCTATTATTTTATTCCTATTCTTTGTTACTCAAGCGTACAAAGAAATGAAGCGGAAAATTCAGATTATAATGACAATAATTTCCTCAGCCTCGATATAAGCTATCTTTTCTTGAACAGTATGAGATTATATGGCACTTTATTCATTGATGACCTTCAAATTGATAAGAAAGAAAAGGGAGATTTCGAACCAAATGAAATTGGTTATACATTAGGTATTGACTTGTTTAATCTTTTATCTATAGATAATTTGGATTTAGGAATTGAATATGTAAGAGTTAATAATTGGACATATAATCAGAACTTCAGGAGAAATGTTTATATAAATCAAAATTTGCCTATTGGATCCCCATTTGGAAATGACTTCTGGTATGTTGATGGATTGATAAGATATAGTATAAACTATAAGATCTCAATAGAGGGAAAATACAAATACATGTCTCATGGAGAAGGTAGAATAGACGCTGAATGGACACAACCCTGGTTTCACGTTGATGATTACTCTGAATCATTCCCAACAGGAACTGTCGAGAAAACCAGCAAGCCATCGTTAAAGGTTATTCTATACCCCTCACGTTTTATGCAGGTTTTTACTGAGGGTGGTGTCTATTTAATAAGGAACAGGGATAATAAAGATGATTATAATTCAACTTTACCTTTCATAAGAATTGGACTTCAGAGTCAATTTATTCTAGGGAAATTTGATTTATAATTGATTAAATAGCTCAAGAATAAAGAAACAAGGACAAGGATTGAAAGAGCTATAGTTGACATTAAAAACAGATATTCAGATAAAACTTCTCTGTACAGTACTTTTATAAAGTGCTCTCCCTTCGGAAGAGAAATGCCAGTATAGCAATATTGAACTTGTTGTAAGGGATAATTAGATTCGAAATCTTTGCTATAAACAAATGGAAAAACCAGTAAAGATTTGCTATCAGTTACAACTTTTGCTTCAAATCCGTTTGGGATTATCCTGAACTCTCTTATTCTGCCTTTTCCAGTATTCTCAACAAGTTGTTTGCTTGAAGGAACAATTATAATTGCTTCCTCTCTTGGTTTGAAATTTTCGCTGAAAATCACATTCATTGCTTCAAAATCATTTTTTACATACTTGATAGAACTCACAAAATAAGGGATTTCTTCAGCAACATTGTTGGTATAAATCCAAACCTGATCATGATGATAAACCAATTTTAAATTCTTATCATACAAAGATTTAGGAGATACAATATATTTCACACTGGAAATATCAAGAATATTCTTGTTAGAGAAACTTATATCTCCAATTAGAGATTCAATTCTTTTATTGAAAGCTTTTTCATAAATATCCCTATATCTTTGCTGTGTTAAAACCATCATTGGTCTGTCAGAAGAGATCCCCCAGAATGTTGAGGATGAAGGTGGCAGGAGTGAAATATTTGATATACAATGTACCAGAGTCCCTAGAGATAGCATCTTGAAAGGAGAAGTATCCATGTTTAAAAATCTTGCAGAAGGAGGACCTTTTTCATATTCCTTTGAGGGAAAATAGATTGTATACCCAAGCCAATTATATGAAATATCAATAAAAAATATAAATGATAGCATAGAAAGAAAAGCTATGTTCGAGATTTTATACTTATACTTGTGATATAGGATAATAGTTAATAAAACAAGTATTATTAATGGAAAGATTATCATCTTATAATCAAAATGAAAGCTCAATCTTAAGATTTGGTTTTGAAGAAATCCTGGCAATTCCATCATGCTAAGTAATTTACTCCCTGATAAACCCTTAAGTATCAGCAAAATACCCGAATAGATCATAAGGGAATAGAAAGCAGCTTTATGAAAAAACTGCTTATCTTTTTCATCTGTTAGATACTCATTCCATCCAGTAAAACCAATTGTTATTATAGAGAAGAGGAAATATGGAATGAATCTACTTGTACCTCCAAAATTATCGAAAACAGGTAATTTAAGCAATAACCAGTATAATGGATTAATTCTTCCCCAAACCATAGAGAGTGCAATAATAGCAGATAAGAGGAAAAAATTGTTGATCCTGTTTCTCTTTATAATAAGCATATAAAAAAAACCAAACCAGGGAATTATTCCTATATATATTACTGAAGCCTGAATCAAATATCTCATCCATGATGTTTCCGGAGATATTTCCCATGGAAAGCTGTGAAAATATGGAAAAAGGATAAATGGAGAAAACAATGTATAAAGTAATTCCAAACCTGGTGCTCCCAATAATGCTATCTTGAGTGGTAATCCATAAGCTCTGCTTGAAATCATTTTTAATTTGTAAGAAGAATATAATTGAGGTGATGCAATTATTGCTATTCCTGCAAGAAGTATAAGAAGATATAACCATCTTTTCTTGCTTGCTATTTCCCCTTTTCTCGAGAACAGGAAGAAAAAAATCATGAATGATGTATTATAAACTGCTGTCTGTAGGTGAACAAAAAGAAATTGTATTGCTGAAGCAATTAATAACCAGATAAATAAATAGTAATGTTTCTTCTTGTTGAACTCATGTGTCAGAAAGAGCATCCATGGAAGAATAGCTAGTGATTCTACCATAACTAATGTAATTTGTACACTTTGCATATAGCTTGAAAAGGTCCAGGCAGCTCCTCCAAGTATAGATAACCTCTTGCAGATCCCTATAGATACAAGAAATTTATACATTCCAAGCCAGGCAAGGAACAAGAACAAGAAAAAAACAAGTTTTAATCCAGTTTGCCACTTTAGAAAGTAAAAAATAACATTCGTTACAGGATTGAAAACTCCAGTATGGCCATCTCCTGAAATGGGATAGCCACCTCCAATAAGATGAGTCCAGTATATTCTATTGCCATTATAAAGATTATCTGCAAAAAGCTTGTAGAATGGTAAATGTATAACCGAGATATCTGCTGCTATTCTTTCAAAATCACCAAGATAATATGGAGTATAAAAGAACAAGATAAAGATGCTTATAATTGATACCAGTAAAACTGGTTTTTTTATCAATTTCGCTAATCGCTTCATTATAATAATTCTTGATTCTCTTCTTGTTTTTTCAATAAATCAAGATGTGTATATGAATCAGGAGTAGCTTTCCTGCCGCTTTTTGTTCTTATTACGAAGCCTAGTTTCAATAGATAAGGTTCGACAACATCCAGGAGTGTATCTATATCTTCATTCAAGGTAGCAGCAATTGCTTCTATACCTACCGGTCCTCCCTGATAGATATCTATTACTGTTTTCAAAAATCTCCTGTCAAGATTATCCAGTCCAAGATTATCTATACCCTGCAATTCAAGAGAGAGATTTGCGATTTCACAGGATATATATCCATTAGACTTTACCTCAGCATAATCTCTTACCCTTCTAAGAAGCCTGTTTGCAACACGGGGAGTACCACGAGATCTTTTCGCAATTTCATTTGCTCCTTCTTCATCTATGGGAATATTTAATATTCTGGCAGTATTCATTACAATCGTTGATAATTCAGAAGGAATATAAAAATCAAGTGAATGAAAGATACCAAATCTCTCTCTAATTGCTCTTGTCAAACTACCAGCTCTTGTTGTTGCCCCAATTAATGTAAATCTCTTTAATGCAAACTCCATGGTTCTTGCATAAGGACCTTTATCTATAATAAAATCAATCTTGAAATCTTCCATAGCAGGATAAAGGTATTCTTCAACAATCTTGGGAAGTCTATGTATTTCATCAATAAACAAAACCTGCTTTTCTTCAAGATTGGAAAGAATTCCCATTAAATCAGCAGGTCTTTCAAGAGCAGGACCTGAAGTTTTTGTAAACTTCACATTCAATTCATTGGATATTATGTTTGCAAGGGTCGTTTTACCAAGTCCAGGGGGACCATAAAACAAGAGGTGATCAAGAACTTCATTTCTTGCTTTTGCAGCATTTATTGCTATAAGGAGATTTTCCTTGATCTGCTCCTGACCTATATATTCAACAAGGAACCTTGGACGGATTGATGATGGTTGATTCCTGTCCTCAGGTAATTGCTCAGGAGTTATAATTCTTTTTCTTGCTGGTTGTTCGTTCATGCATGACAAAAGATAGTTTATGCTTTATTGTGTCAATAAAAAGAGATTAGACAAAATCAATAAATATATTGACTAATTTAGAAATGTTTCATTTTGTTCCATTTACTATATGACTCAGAATGATACTTTGCTTAGAGACAAACTTGCTCATTACAGAACAAGGCTTGCTTCAGAAAGAAACTTGCTTGCTTATATAAGAACCGCATTAGCTTTTCTTGTAACAGCTTTGGCTTGCCTGAGATTGTTCAATGATGTAGTACTTTTTGTTTTTGGATGGAATTTCGTAGGAATCAGCATTATTGTTTTAATAATTGGGTTTGTTCGGTTTCATAAAGTTAAAGCACATTTGAAAACCATGGAAGAAAACAAATAAGATAGCTGAAGAGCGTTTCATAATAATGAAATGATTTTTATCCACATATTCACATCAAATCTTAGCTTTTCCAAGATCAATAGTCCTTTTCTCTTGACCTAAATTGCCTACTTCAAAAAACAGGTGTCTTAACCATTTAGTTCATCCCTAAAAGGAGGGAAAAAATGAAAGAAATGTTGGAAATTCGATGGCATGGCAGAGGAGGTCAGGGAGCAAAGACTGCTGCTGACTTATTAGCTCAAGCTGCCATACATCAAGGAAAATTTGCTCAGGGATTTCCAGAGTATGGTCCTGAGAGAATGGGAGCACCTATGCGGAGCTATGACCGTATTAGTGAAAAACCGATAACAATACATAGCGCTGTTGAGTATCCAGATATTGTAATAATACTGGATCAAACCCTTCTCAAGAATATTCCAGTAACAAGCGGATTGAAAAAAGATGGAATAATTCTAATAAATTCAAGCAAAGATGGAAAGGAAATTCGCGAACTACTGAAAACGGATATTGGGAGTTTATTCATAGTAGATGCAAACAAGATAAGCAAAGAAACAATAGGAAGAGAACTTCCAAATACTCCTCTTATTGGGGCACTAATAAAAGTGACTAAAATAATGCCCTTAGAACCTTTCCTTAAGGATTTAACTAAGAAATTTGAAAAGAAATTCTCAGATAAAATTATTGAAGGCAATATAAACGCTGTCAAGCGCGCATTCGAGGAGGTGAAGGAGCATGTCCAATAACGGATGGAAAGATATACCTGAAGGTGGATTAATCCTTGAGGCAGGGAACAGCATAAAATATGAGACAGGCTCATGGAGAACTTACAAACCTGTAACTGATATGGAAAAATGCATCCATTGTCTATTCTGCTGGATGTACTGCCCAGACTCTTCAAGAATAGTCAAGGATGGAAAACTTGTAGACACAGATCTTTTTCATTGCAAGGGTTGTGGAGTTTGCGCAAAGGAATGCCCAAAAAAATGTATTGAAATGGTTTTAGAGGAATAGGAGGCGGCAGAGATGACAAAAATATTAGCTTTAACAGGTGCTGATGCAGCAGCTGAAGCCATGCGCCAGGTTCATCCGGATGTTGTTGCTGCATATCCCATTACACCTCAAACTGGTATTGTTCAGACATACAGCAGTTTTGTGGCAGATGGTCTTGTCGATACCGAAATGGTTACAGTTGAATCTGAACATAGCGCAATGAGTGCTGTTGTTGGTGCTGCCTCTGCAGGAGCAAGGGCAATGACTGCAACTTCAGCAAATGGACTAGCTTTGATGTGGGAAATAGTTTATATTGCAGCCTCATATAGGCTTCCAATAGTAGCTCCAGTTGTTAACAGGGCTTTGTCAGGACCTATAAATATACATTGTGATCATTCTGATTCAATGGGGTGCAGAGATAGCGGTTGGATACAACTTTTTTCAGAAAATACCCAGGAAACTTATGATAATATAATCCAGGCAGTAAAAATAGGTGAAAACAAGGATGTCATGCTACCTGTAATGATAACACTAGATGGTTTCATAATAAGCCATGTAATGGAAAGAGTTGAAGCACTGGAAGACGAGGAAGTAAGTAAATTCGTTGGTACCTTTACTGCAAAATATCCTCTTCTTGATGTTGATAATCCAGTTACATATGGACCTCTGGATCTACAGGATTATTATTTTGAACATAAAAGACAGCAATATCAGGCAATGCAAAATTCAGCTGATGTTATTAAGAATGTAGGCAAAGAATTCGGAGCTTTGTCAGGTAGATATTATGACTTGCTTGAACTTCATAAAATGGAGGATGCAGAATTCGCAATAATTGCTCTTGGTTCTACTGCCGGAACGGCAAAATATCTTGTTGACCAAATGAGAAATGAAGGCAAGAAAGTGGGAATGATAAAGATAAGATCTTTCAGACCTTTCCCAATAGAAGACTTGCGTCTTGCTGTAAAGAAACTCAAGGGATTATCGGTTTTAGATAGATCTATCAGTTTTGGTGCTAAAGGCGGACCCGTTTTTGTAGAAGTGGAAAGTGCACTATTCAGAACTGGAATAGATATTCCTGTCTTGAATTATATCTATGGTCTTGGGGGAAGAGACATTACTCCAACGGAAATGAGAATATCCTTTAGTGATCTTGAAAAAGCTGTTAAGGGTGAAAAATTTCCAGCAGTCCAATTTATTGGTCTTCGTGGATAAAGGAGGATTGAAATGGCTGTCAATTTAAAGAAGATAAGCACAGAAAGAGAGATTTTGCTAGCTCCCGGACATCGTGCATGTGCTGGTTGTCCTGGACCTGTTATCATAAAACAAGCTCTTCTTGCTGCAGGAAAAGATACAGTGGTAGGATTTGCAACAGGTTGTATGGAAGTTGTGACAACAATCTATCCATTTACTTCTCATAGAGTTCCTTATATTCATAGTGCTTTCGAGAATTCTGCAGCAACTGTAAGTGGAGTTGAAGCAGCTTACAGATCTTTGAAGAGAAAAGGCAAGATAAGCAAGAAAATAAATTTCATAGCTTTTGGAGGAGATGGCGGAACATATGATATTGGACTGCAAAGTCTGTCAGGAGCAATGGAACGTGGTCACAATATGCTGTATATATGCTATGATAATGAAGCATATATGAATACGGGGATCCAGCGCTCTTCAGCAACCCCATATGGTGCTGATACTACAACTAGTCCAGCAGGCAAGGTTATCCCAGGAAAACAGCAATATCCAAAGGATTTAACAAAGATTCTGATAGCTCACAATATTCCATATATTGCTCAATCATCACCTCATAACTATAGTGACATTATAGAAAAAGTGGAGAAAGCTCTGGCAGTAGATGGTCCAGCTTTCATTAATGTTCTTTCTCCATGTCCATTAGGCTGGAGATTTCCATATTCAGACTCAATTCATCTAGCTAAATTAGCTGTTGAAACCTGCTTCTGGCCATTATATGAAGTGGTTGATGGAATTTATAAAATTACTTATAAACCCAAAGAAAAAAAACCAGTTGACGAATGGCTTAAGTTACAAGGACGATTCAAGCATCTATTTCAACCGGGCAATGAACAGATAAGGGAAAAAATTCAGGCTCATGTTGATAAGAAGTGGGAACAATTGCTAAAACTTGAGAGTTTGTAGGAGTAATAAAATTCAGATGACCTGGTAAAAATCAGGTCATCTGATAGAAGATTAAATGGCTGTAATAAATTATAGTTCTAAAGAGATTAATACGAAGATTGTTTATTATGGACCTGGTCTTGGAGGCAAGACTACTAATGTAGCAAGAATCCATGAAATAACCAGAGAAAAGATTGGTGGTAAACTAATAAGCTTTGCAACAGATCACGAAAGAACTTTATTTTTTGATTTCCTGCCTCTCAATCTTGCTACAATAAATGGTTATAATGTAAGATTTCATTTGTATACTGTTCCTGGTCAAACTTATTTCACTGCAAGCAGAAGACTGATACTGAGAAATGTGGATGGTATAGTTTTTGTTGCAGATAGTCAAATAGACAGACTGGATGCCAATATTGGTTCTATGTTGGATCTTGAAGCTAACCTCAAGGAATATAATATGCTGCCTACATCTGTTCCTTTCGTTATACAATATAATAAAAGGGATCTTCTAGGAGCAATGAATATTGAGATTTTACAAAAAGAGCTTAACTGGTATTCTGTCCCATATTTTCTGTCAGTTGCCTCAGATGGCGTAAATGTTTTCGAGACTTTCAAATTTGTTGCACAAGAAGTTATCAAGCATTTAAGGACTTCCCAATCTTAGCTACTATGATAATTTCTTCACCTGCATTCAGTTCCAACTGAAAATTCCTCTCCCTTGTGAATGGTTTGCTTTCCTGATTTCTGTATAATTCTATTGTAAATTCATTTTGAGAAAGAACGTTGAAAGTCATTTGAATCTTCTCATTGCAAGTATTTAAAATAAACCACCTATCAGGTTTTGTTGATAAATGACTCATTCTGACAAGATTTCTGTTCTCCAGCCAATTTACAAGTTCATCTAGTGTTACTTGCCACAGCTGTTTTGAATATGCAAACTCGAATGCCTTTTTAAAAAATTCCTTCCAACCCTTAAACTCATCTTCAAACCATGTTCTTGGATGTATCAACCAGTGATGTATTCCATTCATCTTGTATATTGAATTGAATAATCTAATAAAATCATCCCAATGATCAATGTCTTTCTTGAAAAGAAGAGCTCCATCCATCAAGGATAATGGAAATGCTGTTATTTGATTATGGTTGAAATATTTAAATGGGTAACTTGTTCCCGCCCTGAAACCTGTTTCATCATGAAAAGATATTCCTGCATCTATGTTCAAACCTGCTTCTTTAAATCTCTCTGGGCTTTTTCCATAATCAAACAATAGATAATGCTGCCTCACTTTAGAGATTTTCTTGTTACATATTCTTTCAAGCATTTCTTTTTCCATTATCAATTGCTCAAGACTGCTGAAAGCTTCAATAGAACTATGTAATCCAACAGAATGATTTCTTGAAATTACTTCATTTATCTTGTTGCCTAATTCAGGTTTTCTTATATCATACCTGTAGCAAAATGGATCTGATGGATTTGCCAGAAAGAAATAATCAGCTTTAATCCCTTTTTCTTTTTCCCATCCAAGTATTTCATCAATTTTCCAATATGGATCTTTCAAGGGATTTCTTATAGATGAAATCAATTCATTGAAGCTGAATACTTCCTTTTTCAATAGTGCTTTTGTTATTCTTTTTAGCTGTAAATAAGAAGGCTGTTTGTATATATAACCCATTCTATCAACATCATGAGTTATAATAAGTGCTCCTTTCTGATTTCCTGGATACATTCCTTTTATAAGAAAAACTGAACTTCTTGATTTAGCTAAATTCCAGAAAAGCTTCTTCATCAATTCTGCATAAATATCTATTACAGGCATCTCTTTCATATTTGATTTTATTAAGATATGCTTCATTGTATCATGCCTTTTCAAAACATCATTATTGCTTGTTTCTTCGTTTTTGAAAGTAAGCAAGGAGAATACAGCATTCAATAAATCAAATCCTGCAAATATGCATTCCAAACCATTATAAGATTTCCTGCTCAATACAGGTACTATATTTGATTCAGTTTTTGTTTTTATACTTCCAATTATTTCTCCAGTAACTTCATGAATTTCAGAAAAAATGGGAATCTCTTCATTAGCAAAAGAGGAAGTCAAATTCCCAGCTAATTCAAGTTTAGTCTCATTTTCAAAGCAGTTGCTGCAAGATGGCATCCATAAATAGCTATTACTAATATTTTCTGGTTTATTTCCATAACAAAAAGAAAGAAATGTACCTGAAAAAGGTTTCATATGATAGTTCAATCCTGCCCTGTTTGCAATATTTGACCAGGCATATTCTGCACATTCAAGTTTCTTTTCTGATCCATTATATATAAAACAAACATCCATATTAATGACATGTTTGGTATTTAATAAAATAGTGAAAAGAGAAAAAGAAGAACTTAATTAATGTCTTACTTATTTATCCTGAAAAAACAAGTAATATTTGCCTTGACTTTACTTACTGTGTTAAAGTCATTAGTCATGGGAAAGGAAGAGCGTATCTCAGTTATTAAGGATATTTGCTCAGTAAACCTTTTCCACCGTTCGATTCGGATTCGAAAGTGGTTAACTCCCTATCCCGAACGAGCAATAGCACAAACAATTGACTAGCTTTGCAGGGAAACCTCCGCAAATCAATTGGCTATTTGCTCTAGGGAATGGGAGGAAAAAAGGAGTTGTTATGGATGTTTTGCTTATACGACTATTAATAATTCTTGTAGGTGTCATAGTAGCACTTGCCTTGTATTCTTATATCAAAGCCAGACTACAATATATTATTGTAATGGAATATCAACAGGCACTGAAATATGTTAAAGGTAAATATACCGGTTTGGTGGGACCAGGGAAGTACAGGATATCACCATACAAAATTAGTTATTTCACTGTTGATATGCGTCCCCAGCAAATAAATTTACCTGGTCAGGAAGTAATGAGTCAGGATAATGTTTCAATAAAGGTTTCCCTGACAGGAGAATTTACAGTTGTTGATCCTGCTTTTGCAGTCAACAAGATTGTGAATTATCATACTTCTCTTTATCAGACAATACAGATAAAAACAAGAGAGATAATAGGGACAAAAAATATTGATGAAATACTGGAGCAAAGAAATGAGGTATCTTCGATGCTATTTGAGTTGTCTAAAGACAAAGCAAAAGAAATAGGCCTTGAATTGAAGTTTATAACAATAAGAGATATAACATTCCCGGGAGATTTGAAAAATGTTTTTGTTCAAGTCATAAAGGCAAGAAAAGAAGGATTGGCAATTCTGGAGAAGGCAAGAGGTGAACAGGCAGCACTTCGGAACCTTGCAAATGCTGCTAAAATGCTTGAAGAGAATCCAAATCTATTCAAATTGAGATTAATTCAATCACTTGGACAGAGTACTGGTAATACTATTTCTATAAATATTGACGACAAGAAAAGCTGTTAACACCACAAGGAGACGAGATGGAAATAAGCAAAGTAGCTCAAGCTGGAACACTGGAAAGTTCAGATGTTCTTATACAAATTGAACCTTCAGATGATTTAACAATTGAAATTGCTTCATCTGTTGAAATACTTTATGGAGACAAGATAAGAAAACAGATTAAATCTATTATTGAACGAGAAGGTATCAAGAACGGGATTTTCAGAATTCAAGATAATGGTTCCCTGCCGTGTATTCTGGAGGCAAGATTGCTGACAGCACTTTCACGCTCTATGAAAGGAGATTAATATGATGCGCTTGAGAAGAACATGCTTATATATTCCTGGAAATAATGCTGCCATGCTTCAGCATTCCCCTGTTCATGGTGCTGATAGTGTCTTGATGGACCTGGAAGATGCAGTTGCTGTTTCGGAAAAAGATTCTGCAAGATTTCTAGTAAGAGCAGTATTAAAAAACTTGAACTTTGGTAAAACAGAAAAAGTGGTAAGAATCAATCCAATAAGCTCACCTTTTTTCAAGGATGATCTTGAAATTATAATTCCTTCAAAACCAGATTCAATAAGACTTCCCAAGGTAGAGCAAGAGGAAGATGTAATAATTCTATCTTCAATACTTGATGCACTGGAAAAAAAACATGATATAGAGTCTGGAAGTATCGAAATTCATCCATTAATAGAAACAGCAAGAGGAGTTGAAAACGCCTTTTCCATTGCCAGAAGCAGCCCCAGGGTTACTGCAATAAGCATTGGAGGCCAGGATTTGACAGCTGACATGGGCATAAAAAAAACTGATGAGGGAGAAGAACTTCATTATGCAAGAACAAGAATAGTAATGGCAGGAAAAGCATCAGGAATAGATGTTCTTGATACTGTTTTCGCAGATGTCAATGATGAAGAAGGCTTGAGAAAGGAAACCATGATGATAAAAACCCTTGGTTTCTCAGGCAAGGCTGTTATCAATCCAAGACAAATCATAGTTGTACATAAAGTCTTCAAGCCAGATCCAAAGGATGTTCAGAGAGCAAAGAGAATTATCAAGGCATATGAAGAAGCAGTTTCACAAGGAAAAGGGGTTTTTTCGATTGATGGGAAAATGGTAGATGCTCCTGTTGTTAAAAGAGCTCAAATTATCCTTAATCAAGCAGAATATTATGAATATCCAGAACTGATGGAGGTTTCATGAAATGAAAATGATCAAGAACTCATTGGGAAGAGAAATCCCTGAATTCGTCGAAGGAATTGGAGATTTGATACCGTATCAAGGTGTCTGGGAATACATAAAAAAAACTCAGTCAAAGCATCTTCATGCAAGAGCTTGTTACGGCATAGGAAAAGGGATAGAAAAACTTCTTCCGGATATAAAAACTGCATTAGAGAGATGTAATATAAAAGATGGCATGACTTTATCCTTTCATCATCATTTCAGAGCAGGCGATGAAACCCTGATGCAGGTGATAGCAGCTGTTAATGAGATGCGAATCAAGGATATAACTGTTTTTTCATCATCATTAACAAGCTCTCATGATGGATTGATAAAATATATCGAGAATGGAACAGTTTCAAGAATATTTACCAGCGGACTCAGGGAAAAATTGGGAAAATTCATAACCGATGGGAAACTAAAGATACCTGCTGTAATAAGAACACATGGAGGGAGAGCTAGATCCATAGCCTTGGGAGAAGTCCCAATAGATATTGCATTTGTTGCTGCTCCTTCTTCTGATATATTAGGCAATTCAAATGGAATAGAAGGACCATCGGCATGTGGAAGTCTTGGATATGCAATGGTCGATGCCCTTTATGCTGACAAAACAGTTATTGTAACAGATAATATTGTTGATTACCCACTGCATCCAGCTAGTATACCAGAATGGCAGGTTGATTTTGTTGTAAAAGTAGACAGGATAGGAAATCCAGCGAAAATTGCTACAGGTAGCACAAGAATTACCAAGAATCCCATAGATCTTGCAATAGCTCAATCAGCTTCAGATTTCATAGCCAGGACTCCATATTTCATGGAAGGAATGAGTTTCCAGGTTGGGGCAGGAGGAGCAAGTCTTGCAGCTGCAAAATTCATGAAAGAAGCAATGAAAGAAAGAAACATAAAAGGATCTTTTGGTATAGGTGGCATAACTTCCTATATGGTTGAATTGCTTGAAGAAGGCTATCTGAATACCTTATTTGATGTTCAGAGTTTTGATGCTGTTGTTGCTAAATCAATCGCAAAGAATCCTCGTCATATTGAAATTCCAGCTACATACTACAGCGATCCATTCACAAAGAATTGTGTTGTCAATAATCTCGATATAGTAATCCTTGCTGCGCTTCAGGTAGATGCTGATTTCAATGTTAATGTCATGACAAGTAATACTGGAGTCCTTATGGGTGCAAGCGGTGGTCATCCAGATACTGCAGCTGGAGCAAAATTGACTATTATTGTTTGCCCAAGTTTCAGGGCAAGGGTTCCAAGTATTGTAGATAAGGTTCATACAGTGATTACTCCTGGAGAAAGTGTTGATGTAATTGTAACCGAGAGAGGTATTGCAATAAATCCTCAAAGATCTGACTTGATTGAATTCATGAAGAAAAGCAAACTTCCAATAAGAGATATACATGAAATAAAAGAAGATGTGGAGAAACTTACTGATAAACCGGAAGAAGTGGAGTTTGAAGACAGGATAGTTGCCCTGGTTGAATATCGAGATGGAACAATAATTGATACGATAAAAGCTTTAAAATGTGATTGATAAAAGCAGGTCCCCTTAAGTTTTTTGAACAATAACATTCACCTAAAGGACATTATACATGGGTATCTTGAAGGTTTTTACAGTCTGCTTCATAACAGGCTGATTTTCCTATTAATAGATGATTAACCTGAGAGAAAAAATGAAGGGAATTCCCAAATCATTGGCTTCATTTGCAGAAGAAAGAGTTCCATTTTCCTTTTTAATAGCTGCTATTTCAACTATCTTATTCTTGTTTGTTGTTGTATATTACATAAGGAATTCACCTTTTGCAAAAATCCTTGTTGTAGATTCTGAATACTATTGGGAATTAGCAGTTTCAATAGGTCATATGGGAAAACCTATTCCTGATTTCCTTTATACTGCTCCATTGTATACACTGTTTCTTGCTCTTATAACAAAAATTACTGGACCAGATTTGATTTATGCATATTTAGTAAATTCTATTATTGCTATAATGACAATTTTGGTTTTATTCGAATTATGGCAAAAACTAGATGGAAAGAGAATATCATTTTTAAGTTGCGTATTTGTAATCCTCTATCTGCCCTATGCTTATTATACAATTAAAATTCTTCCAGAAATCTTCTCAATATTCTTATTATCATGTTTTCTGCTATTGTACTATATGATAAGACAGGAATCCAAGCTGGTTTTTTTGATAGTTTACGGTATTTTTGGAGGTTTGTGTATTCTTATAAGAGGGCAGTTTCTACCTATTATTTTAATACTTGAACTTGATATTTTTTTGAGAAAAGTAAATCATCATAGTAAATTCAAAAGGCATTTATTCAGAGTATTACCATTGATAATAACCTTGTTATGCCTGTTGCCTTTTTGTTTTTATAATCTCACGAAAACAAAAAAATTCACTTTCAGTGTTCCAAACGGGGGAATTACATTTTATACTGGAAACAACCAGAATTCAAAAGGTGATTATACAACTATATCTGGGATATCAGATGATATTAAAACCCAGATCAGAGATATGCAAACATATGCTTCAAGAAATTCAGGAAGGAATCTTTCTATATGGGAAGCAGATAATTATTTCTGGCGAAAAGGACTGGATTTCATTTTTTCGCATCCTTGTAAATGGCTGAAGCTTGTTTTTAAGAAATTACTATTGTTAGCCAGACCAGCAGAGACAATACTAATCTATGATATGGAACTTGAAAGGAAAGAATTTCTTCCACTTCTGTCTGTTTTTTTTCTAAATTGGGGTTACCTTTTTCCTCTTGCCGCAATATCACTTATATCAATATTTCAGGACAGAAATGCATTAAGCAAGTTATATCCTGTATTAGTTTCCTTACTTATACTTGCAGCATTCTTGCTTATATTTTATGTTAGTGACAGATACAGGCTTTATCTGGTTCCCATAGTTGCTTTCCTTGCAGCCAGAGGAGCAAGAGATGTTATTCAATGGTTGAGAAGAAAAGAATATTATAAAGCTATTCCCTCGATTTTACTGACAATTTCGTTTATTATATTCTCATACTCTAGCAAGCCTGCTACTGGTATCAATTCTCTATATACATTGGGTTTTGTTTATTACAGAACTAAATCTTATGAAAAATCAGAAAAGATCTTTAAGAAGATTATTGAAATGGATACAAATTTTAATAGAGCTTATCCTGCTTTGATTGCCTCTCTGCTTCTGGAAAACAAGAATGAAGAAGCAAAATTCTATATGAAAAGGCTGGCAAATTTACCAGAATATAAAGAATATTATAACCAGTTCGATAAACATCTCAAGACATTGGAAAAATAAATATGCAAATCAAATTCTTGACAAATCTTGCAACTTGTCAATCCGCATTAATTTGATTTTTAGGAGGTAACAATATGTCTTCAAAAAGGATAATCCATTCCCCACATGGTTCTTCTATTAGCTGCAAGACATGGCAGATTGAAGCACCAATGAGAATGTTAATGAACAATCTGGATCCAGAAGTAGCAAAAGATCCTGATAATCTTATTGTTTATGGAGGGACAGGAAGAGCTGCAAGATCCTGGGAAGCTTTCGATAAAATAGTCGATTCACTCAGAAATCTTGATTCAGACGAAACTCTACTGATGCAAAGTGGAAAACCAGTTGCTGTATTCAAGACACATGAATGGGCACCGAGAGTTCTTATTACCAATTCCTTACTTGTACCTCATTGGGCTAATTGGGATGAATTCTGGAAACTTGAATCAATGGGATTAACAGTATATGGTCAAATGACGGCAGGATCATGGATTTACATCGGGACTCAGGGGATACTCCAGGGAACATATGAAACTCTTGGAGCCGTAGCTAAAAAAGAGTTTGGAGATACTCTCAAGGGAAAATGGGTTTTAACTGCAGGATTGGGAGAAATGGGTGGAGCACAACCACTTGCAGTAACAATGAACGATGGTGTTGCTATAGTTGTAGAGATTAATGAGGCACAAATCCAGAAAAAAATTCGTGAGAAATATTGTGATGTAATAGCTTATAGTCTTGAAGAAGCACTGAAATTAAAAAGTGAGGCATTAAGTAATGGAAAAGCTATTTCAATTGGACTTCTGGGAAATGCTGCTGATATATTTCCTGAGATATTAAGATACAATGACCTTCCTGATATAGTAACGGATCAGACAGCAGCACATGATCCATTAAATGGTTATTATCCAAAAGGTTACACATATGAAGAAGCTAATGCATTAAGAAAGAAAGACAAAGAAAGATACATCAAGGAAAGCCTTTCCAGTATGGCTGTACATGTTGAAGCTATGGTTGGTTTCCAGAAAGCAGGATGCAAGGTTTTTGAGTATGGCAATAATATTAGAAATTTCGCAAAGCAAGGAGGATATGAAGATTCTTTCGAGATTATTGGTTATGTACCAGCCTATATTAGAGACTTGTTTTCAATAGGAAGTGGACCTTTCAGATGGGCTGCACTTTCTGGTGATCCAGAAGATATTTTCAAGACAGACAGGAAATTGCTTGAGATATATCCGGATAACTTGCATCTAAAAAAATGGCTGGAACTAGCACAATCGAGAATCAAGTTTCAAGGTCTACCTTCAAGGATTTGCTGGTTAAAATATGGTGAAAGAGAAGAAATGGGATTGATTTTCAATCATATGGTAAGAAAAGGTGAGCTTTCAGCACCTATAGTTATTGGAAGAGATCATCATGATACGGGATCAGTAGCTTCTCCATACAGGGAAACAGAAGCCATGAAAGATGGTTCTGATGCAATTGCTGACTGGCCAGTTCTTAATGCTATGCTTAATGTAGCAGGTGGAGCAACCTGGGTATCATTGCATCATGGAGGAGGAGTTGGAATAGGATATTCTATACATTCAGGTGTTGTAATATGCGTTGATGGTTCTGAGCTGACTGAAGAAAAATTGCATAGAGTCTTGAATAATGATTCTGGGAGTGGTGTTGTTAGGCATGCTGATGCAGGCTATGAATTGGCTATTGAATGTGCCAAAGAAAAAAATATTAATATGCCTATGTTAAAGTAGAGAAAAAACTGATCCTAATTTTATTGATTCATTTCATTTTCTTCTACTTTGTTTTTCTTTCTCCACTCGGATATATACTGCTCTCCAAGTGACAGGATTGAATTTACAAACCAATATAACACCAAACCAGAAGGTATGGAATAAAAAATAAATGTCATGAATACTGGCATGAAATAAACCATCATTTTCTGTTTTGGATCAGTAATAGTCATTTTCTGCTGCCAGAACATCGTCAGTCCCATTAATAAAGGAAGAAGATGAAATTCTGAACCAACCAAAGGTAAGGTTACTCCGAAATTGAATAGAATGTCAGGTGATGACAGGTCTTTTATCCAAAGGAATCCTGCCTGTCTTAATTCAATAGATGATGACAACACCCTGTACAATGCAAAAAATACCGGCATTTGTACAAATAGAGGAAGACATCCGCCCATTGGATTGAAACCATGCTCCTTGTACAGTTTGAATGTCTCTTCCTGCATCTTCTTTGGATCATTCTTATATCTTTCCTTGAGGGCATCAATTTTAGGCTGAACTTCCTTCATTTGTGCCATGCTTTTCATCGATTTGTGAGTCAATGGATAAAATGCAAATTTCATAAGGATAGAAAAAATTATAATAACCCATCCATAATGAGGTATGAATGAATATAAAAACTCCATAAATTTCAAAAGATATGGGCTAATATTTCTTATGACTGGCCATCCAAAGTCAATTACTTTATACCATTCGCCATAGTCTTTCTTTAGAAGATTATAATCTGCTGGTCCCATGAATATCTTGAATTGAGAAACACCACTTGCAACAAAACCCAAGGTATAGGGTGTTAAAACAGATTGTGCTATCTTTGCAAGTTCATCATTATTTGTTATTGGAGATAAATCTGCTTCTCTTACTGATACGCTTCCTGGAAGATTCTGAGTATGAGAGACTTCCATTACTGTAAGGAAGTACTTCGTTCTGAAAGCAAGCCATTTAAGCTGGTTAAACTCTTCTTGATACTTCTTTTTAAAGTCGCTCAATGAAAAATAATCATAATTTCCAGCCTGGTAGTATGAATAGAAATAAGTATTCTGAATTTCCTGATCATGCATTTTTTCTGCAAAATCCATGGAACCTCTATTTAATACCTGATATTCATATTCTGCAGGAGCTTTTATTTCTAGTGAGAAATGATACTTCCCCCTATAAAAAGTGTATATTTTCTGGATATTCCTTTGTGAATCAGTAAAGGTAATTTTCAGATGGTCTTTTTCAATATCTCCTTCCCTGGAAATCTCATAAACAGTTTCCTTGTCATTTTCATCTCCTTTTTTGGAGACAATTGCAATATTTCCTCTAAGTTCCACTGGAATATCTTTATCTGCAACTTTGTATTTGTTAAGTTTATAGCTATATATAATACCGCCTTTATTTGATAAAACTGCTGTCCAGAGATCAGTCTTTACTTCTATTTCTTCGGTTACAGCTTTTTTCTTGTTAATAGCCTTTGAAGTATCTGCTTCAACAAGCTCAGTTTTTTTCTCCTTTTTTATTTCCTCTTTTTTTGCTTCTGATTTTTTTGATTCTTTCTCATCTGCGACTACAGTTTTTTTCTGAGCTGGAGATTGAGGTTTACCAGTGATATTCAAACCACCAAAATAACTCCAGATAAGAATTAATGCAAAAATAATAACGAAAGCTAATATGGAATTCTTATTCATTTCAACTCCTGGATCTATGGAACAGGATCATATCCTCCTTTTCCAAAGGGATTACAACGTAAAATCCTTTTAATAATTAAATAAAGGCTTTTCCATAAGTGATACTTTGAAAGTGCCTCAAATGCGTATTGGGAACATGATGGAGTAAATATGCAGGAAGGGGGAAGAAGAGGTGAAATTGTTATCCTGTAAATTCTGATCATAAGCCTCAGTAAAAACCTTATTAATCCATCAAATAGACGTATAATTTTCAATATAAACCTTTAAAAACTTTCTCTGAATTTCGTTTTTCATTTCATTAAATGAAATCTGGATAATGTTTGGTTTAGGAATAATGAGAAAATCAGCTTTATATTCCAGTACTGGTTCAACCATTTTCCAAATATGTCTTATTCTTCTCTTTATAAGATTCCTTTTAACAGCATTTCCTGTTTTTTTGCTAAGTATAATTCCAAGCCTTGAGTTTAAATCAGCCTTTGTAAACAAAATTGAGAAATAAGGATTGTAAATTCTTTTTCCCTCTTTAAAAATCCTGTCATAATCACTTTTTTTTCTTATGAATTTATCTTTTTCTTTCATTAGATCTTTCTTTTGCTGCTCTAATAAATCCTTTGAATAATGGATGTGGTTTTAGAGGATTACTCTGGAATTCTGGATGAAACTGCGTAGCTATATAAAATGGATGATCATGTATTTCTATGATCTCGACAAGTTTTGTATCAGGATTTATACCAGCAACAACAAGTCCATTTTTTTTCAATATATCTATATATTTGCTGTTTACCTCAAATCTATGTCTGTGCCTTTCATAAACTATATTAGTGCCGTATAGATCAAGTGATTTTGTTCCTGAAAAGAGAAGGCATGCATAATGCCCTAATCTCATTGTCCCTCCCATCTTCTTCAGATCCTTTTGCTGAGGAAGCAAGTCAATAACAGGATGAGGAGTCTTCTTGTCAAATTCAGTACTTTGAGCACCTTCGAGTTTGCATATATCCCTTGAAAAAGAAATAGTAGCTGCATGAAGCCCAAGACACAATCCAAGATAAGGAATCTTGTTTTCGCGAGCATACTTGGCAGCTGCTACTTTGCCTTCCATTCCCCTCAATCCGAATCCTCCGGGGACAAGAACAGCATCTGCTTCATCAAGAAGATCAGGATTTTCAACCAGACTATCTGACTCTGTCCAGATTATTTCTGGTTTTACGTCATTAGCCCATGAAGCGTGGGTTATTGCTGCGAGAACAGATTTATAGGCATCTTTTAGCTTGGTATATTTGCCAGCAATAGCAATTTTTACTACTGAGTTTATTTCATTAGCATGCTTGACCAAAGTATTCCAGTCACTTATTTCAAGATCACTGTTTGGATCAATACTCATTTTACCTGTAATTATATAATGTAATTTTTGCTCTGCAAAAATAATCGGAACTTCATAGATATTCTCTACATTAGGAGCTTCAATAACGCAATCTTTCTGCACATTACAAAAAAGACTTATCTTGTCCTTTATTTCATCTGAAATATGCTTTTCTGATCTGCAGATTATTATATCAGGTTGAATACCTATCTCCCTTATCCTGTGAACACTATGTTGAGTTGGTTTAGTTTTAATCTCTCCTGCACTTTCTATATAAGGGACAAGTGTTACAAGTATATATAAAACATTTTCGCGACCTAAATCTAGTGCTAATTGTCTTATTGCTTCCAGAAAAGGCAGACTTTCAATATCTCCTACTGTTCCACCAATCTCAGTAACAACGACATCGAAACCAGTACCTACAAACTTGACTTTTCGCTTTATTTCATCTGTTATATGAGGTATGACCTGAATGGTATCTCCAAGAAATTCACCTTTTCGCTCTTTTTCAATAATAGTGTTATAAACCTGTCCTGCTGTAGTGTTGTTGTTCTTGGTCATATTAATGCCTGTAAATCTTTCATAGTAACCAAGATCCAGATCAGTTTCACCTCCATCTGAAGTTACAAAAACCTCTCCATGTTGATAAGGATTCATAGTTCCAGGATCGATATTAATATAAGGATCAAATTTCTGCAAAGTTACACTCAAACCCATTCTGGAAAGCAACATTGCAATAGAAGCTGAAGCAATTCCCTTGCCAAGAGAGCTTACAACTCCTCCCAAAACAAAAATATAACGGGTTTGCATTATTCCCCCCTATTGTCTTCTATAGAAGCAATTCCTATTAGTTTATCTATTGTGATGTCTCTTTTTTTAAGATAAGTCAGAAGACCTAATGATAGTTTTTTTGGCAACCCATAATCCTTGAAGATGCCTGTTCCAATAGAAACAGCATTAGCTCCAACTGCAAGAAATGAAATTGCACTTTTTAAATCTTCAACTCCACCTGATGCAATTATTGGACTATTCAATTCCTGTCTGGTTTGCCACACTTTTGCAAGAGATATTGGGAAAACAGGTTTCCCGGAGTAACCTCCCAGAGGTCTGGACAGAACAAATTTCAGGTCAGGAAAGGTTAAAAAAGTTCCAGTAAAAGTATTTGATATATTTAAAATATCTGCTCCTGCTGATATGCAAAGATTTGATATTCCAGCAGTGTTTATTTCATTTGGAGTTATTTTGACTATTATTGGCTTACTTGTGATTCCCCTTGCCAATTTAACCAGACTAGATAATCTATCAGGTGATTGGCAGAGATTCTTTCCTGATATATCTATATTGGGACATGAAACATTAAGTTCAATTGCACTTACTTTCTTCAAGCCTTCAAGATTTTCTATCACTTCAAGATATTCATCCACACTCTCACCACCAATACTAAGGATTAGCCTGGGTTCTATATCTTTCAAAAGAGGAAATATTCCATCCTTGAAATCTTCCATCCCTGCATTAGCAAGTCCTATAGTATTCAAAAGTCCCTTGTTTATTTGAAACAGGCGAGGTGGGAGATTACCAGCTTTCGTTTTCCTAGTTATTGTCTTTGTTGTTATAGCTCCAATAAATCTATAATCTGTCACTTCTTTAAGCTCATATCCATACCCAAAAGTCCCTGAAGCCATTATCCATGGAGTCTTCAGCTTCAGTTTACCAAGATTAGTGCTGAGTTTCTCTATATAAGCTTCTTCGTTATTTGAATAATGTTCATTCATATCTGGTACGTTTTCATCTGTTTGATTATATAATCAACACAAAAATAATTATCTTTAACATTTGACAAACTTTCAGTTTCAGGTATCTTAAGCAATATGAAATTTATTCTGATTATTGTTTTTATCATTTCCACCTTTCAATCTTTGCTTTCTGAGCAACTTCTCTATAAATTCGTGATATATGGAGATAGCCAGGGAGGTGGAGTAAGACACGAAAAAATTATTGCAAATATAGTTTCAAAAAAACCTGATTTTGTGATTACCGTTGGTGATATGGTTAATATTGGTGGAATAGATTCCTTATGGAAATTATTCCTTAAGGAAATAAAACCATTATCTGAAATCCCATATTATCCAACTATAGGGAATCATGAAACATATGGATCTAAAGGATGGAAAATTCTGAAAAAATACTTCCCTGCGATTTATGAAATGAGTGGAGGCAAAACATATTATACATTCAGTTATCCCAAAAACAAACCCAACTCCAAATTCATTATTCTTGATTCTAACATTGATTATTCGAATAACAGCGATCAGAGTAAATGGCTTGTTAATCAGCTGAAATCTGATTGCACTGGTTACTTATTTGTAATTCTTCATCACCCGATGTATTCACCCGGGAGACACAGTGATAATATAAATTTGCAAAAGAACTTGCTTCCTCTTTTCAAGAAAGTCAAGGTCTCCTCTTTTTTCAGTGGTCATGATCATCTTTATGCAAGACAGAAAGTCAATGGTGTCTGGCATGTTGTATCTGGAGGAGGAGGAGGGAAACTAACTTTCATAAGGAAGAATTATTATAAAGATAAAAAAGACTTTTTTGCTCTTGTTACAAATCACTATTTACTGCTTGAGGTTTATTCATCTAAAACCCTTGCATTCTGCTTCAATAATGAGAATAAACTGGTAGATTCATTTGTTATTGAGAGATAGCATGCGCGAGAATGATATACTGATATTTGTAGATATCGATCAGACACTAATAAGTTCTGCGATAAAAGATTTTACTCCTTCTGAACCAGCAATCTCAAAAGAATTCTGGAATAGAATAAATTCATTTGCAACTCTGATTATACTTAGCAAGAGACCTACCCCTTTTGCATGGATATTCAAGCTTGGAATGCGAATAAAAGGTTGGCAGGTTCCTGATCATTTAAAGGGGACATATGGATGGACAAAAATCAACAAGGTTTGGAAATGGATAGAGAAAACCAAGCCAAAGATTTCCATATTCATAGGTAACAATAAGGACGATTGCTTAAGTGCGCTTGCAAATGGTTGCTATACAATAAGATACACAAAACATGACAAATCAGATATTCCCGATAATCTTGAAGAAAGAGTTTTTTCTACTAATGATTCAAGATTGATAGAAAAACGCATTGAGGATCTTATAAGGGAGAAAAACCTGTGGATAGATTAATGTATAAAAAAGCAAAAATGAAACTAATGATAATAATTTTTTTGCTAGTAATTCTATTAATAAGCCTGGGGTGCATTTGCTGCAGATCAGGAAATACCTGACCTGCAAAGAACTTTCAGTTTGAAAGGAAAACGGCTTTTGCCTAAGAGAAAACTGGTTTTACTTCCTTTTATTTCTTTTATAATTTGCCTTCTGCTTGCCTGTTTCTTTTATTCAGCATCAAAAAAGAAACAAAATGAGCTGAATGAATTGAAAAGCAAAGAAACAAGATTTAACATTACCGAGAATACAAATTCAAATGCAGGATCATTTGAAGATACTGAATTAAAGAATATGGAAAAGGAAATTGTTGATTTTAAAAATACAAGCATTATTCTCTTGACAATGGGTTCCATAATGATTATATCTACTATAGTAAGGTTTGTAATAGAAAAGATTCCCAAAGAGCACGGAAAATAATGACAAGAAAAAGATTCGAGATTAATAGAAGAGATTTTTTGAAGCTATCTGCTTGTGGTCTGCTTTCTACTGGAATGATTGGTTGCAGGCTTCAAAGCAGAAGCATAAGAACAGGAAGAAGGATTTTAATACTTGGAATAGATGGTATGGATCCAGGTTTTCTTAAAAAAATGTTCAATGAAGGATTAATGAAAAATTTTTATACGTTATCAAAAACAGGTTCATTTTCCCCTCTGCGTACTGTAATGCCTCCCCAATCTCCTGTTGCATGGGCTTCATTTGCTTCAGGGAAGAATCCTGCCAAACATGGAATTTTCGATTTCATACACCGAGATCCCAATTTCTATACACCTTTCCTGAGTACTTCGAAAAGTATAAGTGGAGATATTAATCTGAATTTATCCTCATGGAAAATCCCCTTGTCAGCAGGCAAGGTCGAAAATCTGAACAGGAGTGATGTTTTCTGGGATTATCTTGATGCACATAAAATTGCTCATACTATTTATAAAATCCCTTCTAACTTTCCTCCAAAAGAAACAAGATTTGGCAAAAGCATAAGCGGTATGGGTACTCCGGATTTACAAGGGACTTATGGCTTGTTCACACTTTTCACAAATGTTGAATTCATACAGGATGAAGAAGCTGGAGGCGGTCAGATAATACCTGTAGCAGTAACAAATAACAAAGTAAATTTATCAATACCTGGACCTGAAAATCCATTCAAGAATAAGAAAATAACAACATATTCAAATGGAACGGCATTTCTGGATAAAGAAAAGTCGTTATTGTTGCTTCGTTTTGGAAAAGAAGAGATTCTTCTAAAGGAAAAGGAATGGTCAAGATGGATTGAGATAGATTTTCCTTTTGCAGGTTCTATGAAGAAAATATCAGGGATTGTCAGATTCTATCTGAAATCATTATATCCGGATTTCCAACTTTATGTTACACCAGTGAATATAAACCCCAATGATCCGGCTCTTCCGATAGATGCACCTTCTGGATATGCTGCAAATCTTTCTAAAGATATGGGATTGTTTTACACGCAGGGAATGCCAGAAAATACTAAATCATTGACTTCAGGAGCACTTACTGACAGGGAATATCTGCAACAAGCTCTCTATATACTTGATGAGAGTATTACTCATTTCGAGCATGAATTCAAGTCTTTCAAGGATGGTTTGCTATTCTTCTATTTCTCCAGTTTAGACCAGAATACTCATGTATTATGGAGAGCACTTGATGAACATCATCCTGCTTATAATATCAAGGAATGTCTTGAAATAAAAAATGCTATCAGGGATCTTTATTTATCATTTGATGTTATGCTTGGAAAAATTCTGTCAGAACTTGATAAAGATGATATAATAATCATTTGCAGCGATCATGGTTTTGCTTCTTTCAAGTATTCAGTAAATGTCAACTCCTGGCTTCATGAAAACAAATACCTTTATTTCAGCGATGGCTTGAAGTCAAGTGATAATGAAGCTTTTATTGATGTTGACTGGCCACAGACAAGAGCATATGCATATGGCTTGAATGGACTTTATCTTAATAAAAGGAACAGGGAAGCACAGGGAATAGTGACGCCTAATGAGGAAAAAGGATTATTAGAAGAAATCAAGGAAAAATTGCTTGCATTGAAGGATCCTGCAACTAACAAAAATGTTTTTGCAAATATTTATAAAGCCACTGAGATTTTCAAAGGTGAATTCATGAATGAATCTCCGGATATAATTCTCGGATTTGAGAGGGATTACAGAATTGCATGGCAAAGCGCTCTGGGTAAAATAACTGAATGGATTATAAGACCTAACAAAGGTAAATGGTCTGGTGATCACTGTATAGATTACAACAGGGTTCCAGGAGTATTCCTTAGCAACAGGAAGCTTATTGATGCCAATCCTTCTCTCATTGATATTGCACCAACAGTATTGAACATTTTCAATATCCCAGTTCCAAATGATTATGACGGGAAGATAATTTTGTAAAGGAGAAGAAATGTTCGGAGGGAAAAAAATAAAGATAGCTGACGGATTGTACGAGAGACTCAAGCAGATATCTGAAAAAGCAGGTTATAGCAGTATTGATGAGTTTGTTTCACATATACTTGAGCAGGAAATAGCAAAGTTTGAAGGAGAAACTGACAGCGAAGCAATAAAAGAAAAACTGCAGGGACTTGGTTATTTATAGTGCATTATCTGAATTACTTCCTTACTACCTTGTTCATACCTTTCTCTTTTATTGCAATATCCTTGCCTGACTGGGTAGCTATCACCTTGATTTCACTTCTGACATCAGTTTTAGCCCTGTTTGTTTACAAGAAAGTAAGTGATCCTCTTAAAATAAAAACAGCAAAATCCATGGTAAAAGCAGGGATACTGGAAATGCTTCTATTCAAGGATAATCCTGCACAAACAGTAAAGAGCTTGAAATTTGTTCTTTCTGCCAACCTGAAATACTTTCTTGCTAATCTCAAACCAGTTGCATATTTAATAATTCCTGCAATTGTTCTGATAATACAGGTTGAGCCTCATCTGGCACATAGACCATTCAAGAAAAACGAAACATTTCTTTTCTCTTTGAGAGGAATAAATAAACCTGATGTTGAATTCAAGGGATTAATCAAGGAAACAGATCCTTTTTTCCTGGAAGAAGAAAACAGATATTACTGGAGATTAAAGTACAATTCAGATAAGGATGCAATAATAAAACTGTCAGATAAGACCAGAGAAATCAAGGTAAAAGGTTCAAAAAACTCATTTCTCTTTAGCGGTTCAAGTAAATCCCTTTCAGGAATACTCTCTCCCGTTCCATATAATGCTCTTGATGGCATACAAGCTTACGAGATTAAATATCCAGAAAGGGAAATAGAATTCCTGTCAGTAAAAACCTACTGGCTGTATCCATATTTCCTGCTTACAATCCTGTTTGCTTTCATCTTGAAAGGTTTTTTCAAAGTGGAATTGTAATCTACTCATCAAGCCAGATTGGTTTATTGTGTTGAAGAATTATCGCTTTTACAACAATAATAAATCAATCTGCAAACAAGGAGATTACCTGGAATTTTCCGACATCTATCAATCCAAAATCAGTTAGTTTCAACTCAGGAATTACTGGAAGAGCCAGGAATGATAATGTCATGAATGGATCTATAAGCCGGGAACCTAGTTTTTGTGCAGCTGCATTGAGTCTCTTGATTTGGGAGGAGACTTTCTGTATTGGAAGGGGACTCATAAGACCAGCTATTGGAAGCGGTAAAAGTTCAATGACTTTCCCGTCTTTTACAACCACTTTTCCACCTTGAGAATCAACTAAAGCCTGTATTGCCAGATACATATCTGAATCATTTGTTCCAACAGTAATAATATTGTGGGAATCATGTGCAACTGTTGAAGCCAGAGCTCCATATTTAAGTCCCATTCCTGAAACAAATCCAAGTCCCACCTTTCCGCTTGCTCTATGCCTTTCAACAACAGAAAGTTTCAATATATCCCTTTTTACAGCAGAGTTCAGCAAACCATCAGATACATGCATGATTTCCGTTTCCTTTTTTGTTATAAGCTCACCTGGTACAATCCTGATAACATATATCCTTGCTTCCTTTTTCCCAACAGGTGCGAATATCTTCAGCTTGTCTATATGGAACTTGCCAATATTGACTGTTCCACGTGGTGGATTCCTGTTTATCTTTCTCTTCTTAGTACAGACACCTTTTTCAACAACAATTTCCCCGCTTCTTATAACCATATCTGGTTTTATAACCTTCATATCCTTGAAAAGTATTATATCAGCGAAATAGCCAGGGGCTATTGCACCTACATCTGTCAACTGGAAATACTGTGCAGCATTATAACTTGCTATTCTGATTGCAGTTATGGGATCAACCCCAAGTGAAATTGCTTTTGTAACTATCCTGTTTATATGACCTTCTTTTATCAGATCTGAAGGGTGCAAGTCATCTGAACAGAAAAGAATTCGTTCTTTTGTTTCTGGCTTTATCAATCTGACCAGATTCTCCAGATTCCTTGCTGCACTACCCTCCCTGATCATTATATAAACTCCCAGAGACAGTTTTTCACTTGCCTCCTTGAGATTGGTTGCTTCATGTTCAGAATAAATCCCGGCTGCAACATACGCATTAAGAGATGATGCAGCAAGATATGGAGCGTGCCCGTCAATTCTCTTTCCTTTTGCTATTCGTATCTTGTCAAGCATATCCCTGTTTCCTGTGATTACTCCGGGATAATTCATCATCTCCCCTATTCCAAGAACCCACTCATCAGACAGGAGTGGATATAAATCAGTTGCATAAAGAGTGGAGCCACTTGTTTCCAGAGGAGATGCAGGTACGCAACTGGGAAGCATCATAAAAATTGAAATCGGATTATGTTTTGCTGCTTCCATCATATATTTTATTCCCTCATATCCAAGCACATTTGCTATTTCATGAGGATCAATTATAACGCAAGTAGTCCCATGTACAGCTGCTGCTCTTGCAAATTCATCTGGTGGAACCATAGTACTTTCAATATGTATATGACTGTCTATGAAGCCTGGGGCAGCATAACAGGAATTATGGAAATCAATCTCTTTTTCTCCCTCTATCTTGAATTTGCCTATTGCTGCTATTCTGCTTTTATAAATAGCTATATCTGTATTCTGTATTTCATGATTGAAGATATTTATCAATTTAACATTCTTTATAAGGAGAGTTGCCTTTTTTTGTCCCTGCGCTACCTGTATAAGATCCTGAAGATGCTTCATTATTTCCTCCTTAGAATATAATTATAAACATGACATTACTTGTAATCTATCAATATAGTCAATCTATTTCAACAGTTGAAGTTTATTTGTACTATTAATTCATGGTGTTCATAAAATGAAAACTGCTTGACTAGATTTACTTTAAACCGATATCTTTTTGCATGTCAGAAAACTATAATATGCAATGATGTTTAAATAATAAAAGTCAATGTATTTAAGAGGTTTTATGCGTATTTTGATAATAATTTTGGTGGGATTTTCGTTACTTTGGGGAGAGCATTTCTGGGATAATTCCAAAGTAAACTATAGACAGGATGGATTATCTTCCTTGAAAGGACCTACAAAACCAGTATTCCTGGGAGAAATTGATATTGAACCTTCCTTGAATAAATCATCTGAAAAAAATATCTATTCTGAAAAATCTTCAATGTACGCCTGGCCTACTTCAGCAGGAGTAATATCAGAAGACAGTACATTATATGCTCATACTACTTCTGAATGTAATTATCTAGTGGCAGTCAAGAATGCACAACTTCTATGGAGAGAGGAATTTACTGGTGAATATGGCAGAGAAATGTGCATGGATGAGAAAGGATTGTTATATTTTGGAACAGGATATAGTCTTACATGCTTTGATCCAAAGGAAAGGATTATTCTTTGGGAGCGTGGATTAAATACTTCTTGCCATTCAATTATTTTTATCCCAGGAGGTTCAAATATATATGTAATGACAAATTCTGATTATATATATGCATTCAATAAAGATAATGGAGGATGTGTATGGTATTACAATCTTGGAGAAGAGAATAGTGGAATAATGGCAATAGGAACAGATAATGGATATTACTATGCTCACTGGTATGATAAATTAACAGTCTTCTATCCCCCTAATGGTTTCAGATATGGATGTTCTCCACGTCCAACTCCACCTTCAATAGACAGGAATGGAGTAATATATAGTGTTGCTTCAGATACATTGTATGCATATAATCCTGGACTGTATCT
>JAFGND010000022.1 GCA_016927185.1 Candidatus Coatesiibacteriota bacterium | reverse complement strand
CCATATTGGGAATTTTGTTTTATTTTCAAAGGATCTTAGCAATCCTGAACAAATCGTCAATTTAACAACTTCCTTAAGAAATCTATCAGAAGAAGCAAATAATAATATTCCACCTTTTATTGCAATTGATCATGAAGGGGGGAGAGTTCATCGATTTTCGAATAGCATAACCCATTTTCCTTCTGCGAAGCAGATAAGCAGGGAATTAGATTTATTCGAAATAAAGGATTGTTCAAGATTCATGGCTCATGAGCTTTTATCACTTGGCATTAACATGAATTTCGCACCTGTCTTGGATGTATATACGAATAAGAAAAACAAAGTAATAGAGAGTAGAAGTTATAGTTCTGATCCAGATGTGGTACTAAGTTATGGAAGGAAATTTATTGAAGGACATTTAGAAAAGAAACTGATAGCTGTTCCCAAACACTTTCCTGGGCATGGAAGTACATCAACTGATTCTCATAAAGATTTACCCAGGATAAAAAGGAATCTGGATCAGTTAAAAAAAACAGATTTAATGCCTTTCAGAGAATTAATCAAAGAAGATAAAATTGATTGTTTAATGATTGGTCATTTATTAGTAGAAACAATAGACAGTCTTCCTGCATCATTATCAAAGGAATTCGTTACAAATATCTTGAGAAAGAAATGGGGTTACAAAGGGCTTATAATAACTGATGACATACTCATGAATGCTTTGATGAAGTACTATTCCTTTGAAGATGCAATTGTAAAAGCCTTTAATGCAGGAGTAGATATTCTATTGATTTGCGAAGGCGATGATTACTGGGAAAGATCCTATAATGCACTATACAATGCTATAAAGACTGAAAAAATATCTCATGAAAGACTTGATGAATCAATAACTAGAATCAGGCAGATAAAGGAAAAATATTCACTTGCAGAAAGAAAAAGACCAGATATCAGACTGATTTATAATCAACTAGAGAAGCCTGATGCAATTTTGTTGAAAGAAAAAGCAGAAGGAAAAAAGTAATGTTATTAAGGATAAATGGTGAAACAAAGGAATTCGAAAAAAATATGGGAATAATAGACCTGTTATCTGGTTTAGGAATTACCCAGAATATTATTATTGAATTGAATGGAGAAATCATAAAAAAAGATAACTGGAACGAAATTATGTTAAAAGACAATGATATTCTTGAGATAGTAAGCATTGTTGGAGGTGGATAGTTGAAAGCAAAATTACCAGAATATGGACTTTATGTTGTAGTAACTGAGGAATTTGCAAATGGGAAAAAACACAGTGAAATTCTTCCTGCTTTGCTTGATGCTGGTGTGAAGTTAATCCAGCTTAGAGAGAAAAACCTTTCAAAAAGAGAATTACATGAAGTTGCCCAGTATTACCGAAAAGAAACATTGAAATATAAATCTTGCTTCATTATGAATGATCATCTGGATATTGCTATTTCAGTAGATGCTGATGGAATTCATCTCGGTCAAGATGACTTTCCTTTTGAACAAGTAAGCAGGATATGGCCTGATCATATATTAGGTATTTCAACTCACGGTATTGATGAAGTAAGAAAAGCAGTTTCATGCAATCCGGGCTATATAAATATTGGACCAATATTTAAGACAAATACAAAAAAGCATATAAATGGACCGGTTGGTGTAGATTTGTTAAAGAGAGCATTAAAAGAAACAGATACTCATATAACAGTTATGGGTGGAATAAAACAAGAAAATATGGAGATATTGCTTGAGGCAGGAGCAAGAATTCTTGCTGTTGTAACTAGCGTTCTTTCTTCTGATAATATTTATGAATCTGCTTATAAAATGCAGAATGGAATTGAGAGTTTCTGGAAAACAAAAATTAAGCAGGAGTAGATTGTCAGCATGAAGATTTTAATAACAGGTGCAGCAGGTTTTATTGGAACTAATTTCTTGAAATATGCAGTTCCCAGATATAAGGATATTTTTTTCTATTGTTATGATAAACTGACATATGCAGGTAGATTAAGCAATCTGGTTCCACTTCTTGTAAATGACAATATCAAATTCACAAAAGGAGATTTGACTGATTGTGATTTATTGACAGCTATATTTTCCAAGGAGAATTTTGATGCAGTTATAAACTTTGCTGCAGAAACACATGTAGATAAATCCCTGATTTGTTGTGACCAGTTTATCAAAACAAATATTCTTGGAACACAAATACTACTTCAAATATCAAATGATTTCAATATAAAGAAATTTCTTCAAATATCAACAGATGAAGTATATGGTCCGGTTGACTATCCTCACAGACTTAATGAAGCAGCATGCCTGAAACCATCTAATCCATATGCCATATCAAAAGCTTCTGCAGACTTGATCTGTTTATCATATTTTAGATCCTACAATTTGCCTGTTGTTATAACAAGAAGTTGTAATAATTATGGTCCATACCAGTTCATTGAAAAGCAAATACCTTTGATGATATATAGAGCTATGAATAACAAATACCTGCCCGTATATGGCAATGGAAGTAACATAAGGGAGAGAATTCATGTAGAAGATAATATAAGGGCTATCCTGGTTTTACTTGAAAAAGGAAAGGCGGGGGAAATTTATAATGTAAGTACTGGAATTGGAATTTCAAATATTGATCTTGTAAGGATATTGCTAAAAAGACTTAATAAGCCTGAAAGTCTGATAAGATTTGTTAAAGACAGGATTAATCACGATAAGAGATATGCCATGAACTCCAATAAGATAAAGAAGGAATTCAACTGGAAACCCGAGATTGATCTGGAAGAAGGAATAGATACAACAATAGAATGGTACATGAATAACTATGAATGGATAAAAGGATGTTTTACTGAGGAATTCAATCTTTTTATAGAAACTAATTATGGTGAGCTTTTTTGATGATAATTGATGTTTTAACAATTTTCCCAAAGCTTTTTGAACCATTCTTTTCACTCGGGATAGTAAATCAATCAATAAAAAAAGGCAAGGTAAAGTTAGCTGCTCATGATCTTAGAGATTTCACTGAAGGAAACCATAAACAAGTAGATGATTATCCATATGGTGGAGGGGATGGAATGATAATGAAACCAGAACCTATTGTTTCTGCAGTTGAAAATCTCAGACTTGAGAATACCAGATTAATGATAACATCACCTGTTGGAAGAATATTAGATCAGGATTATGCAATAGAGCTTTCTCTTGAAGAACATTTATTGATAATCTGTGGAAGGTATAGAGGAATTGATAATAGAGTAATGGAAATATTGAATCCGGAATTTTTTTCATTAGGCAAATTTGTTCTTTCAGGGGGTGAGATCGCTGCCATTACCTTGATTGAAACTGTTATAAGGTTAATCCCGGGAGTTATAGAGAATAGCAGCAGTATATTTGAAGATGCATATATTTCGGAAATGACTGATTATCCACATTACACAAGACCTAGAGTCTTTAGAGGCTTTGAAGTACCCCAGATTTTATTAAATGGTAATTTTCAGGAAATAGAAAAGTGGAGAAGGGAAAAAAGAAAAGAGATTAAATAAAAAAGGTGCTTTAAAAGCACCTTTTATTACTTATTTATCTATGAAGGTTTGTTTTATTTCTCCCCATGTAAGTTTTCTTATTCCAGTGTTTGAAGACATATAACATAGGTTAAGTGGATAGCCATTATTTGGATTGGAAGGGCTTCCCAGACCACCAAAAATCAATATTCTGTTGTTATCAGGAGAAACAGCAGCAATCGTTCCTCCATAATAAGGCAAATTTGTATCTTGTGCCCAGGTTGAACCATTCCATCTATATACCTTGTTTGAACAAGGATCAGATGAATTTCCATTACCTCCACCTATATAATAATAGCTATTTCCAGTTTTTACAACAGCTCCCTGCCATGTATCCTCAGGTAAATAAGCACCCGCAAGATTTACCCAGGTTGAACTGCTGATGTAATATATCAGGCAGTACTTTGTCCTGGCTTGAGCGGTATTTTTTCCTCCCAGGACAACTATTTGATTACCATCTTTTATTGCAGCAAAACCATATAGTGCGAAGGGCATATCTGGTGCTTGAGTATAAGTAGCAGTAGAAATATTATATATATAGCACTTGTTGGATGCTACATCCATCGTGGTTGAAGTGGATCCTGGTATAATGAACATTCTGTTGCTATCCAAAGGGAAAGCTCTTCCTGCATATATATATGAACCAAATGGATGAGGATCAGAGAAACTATCCCATTTGTCTGAAGTAGTATCATATATCCTCAATACTGCAGTCATTGGATTTGCCCCACCCCAGCAGTATAATTTGGTACCATTATCTCCAAATGTTGAATATAGATTTGGTCCAGGATCATTTGTAACCTCTGTCCAGGAATTAGCTGAATAATCATAAGCATGTCTTATATTATTTGTTCTAGAAAAGACATAGAATTTTCCGTTTATTAATGCAAATGAACCTCTTGCAAAAGCTGTTGGAGATGGGGTTTTTTGTTCCCAGGAATATCCAATATTCTTATTGGAATCGAGATTCTTATCCTTTACAGAAATGGAGCTATAAGGATTTAGCATGGATTTTTTATAGGGTCCACTTTTTGCATAGAGGCAAAAAGAAAACACCAGTACAGATAAAATAATAAATCTCATAGTAAACCTCCTTAATATTTTAAAACAGAATAAATAATTTATATAAGTTTGTCAAGCATTCTTTTCGAAAAAATAAAAAGGCAGGTTAAAATACCTTTGTATCTTTCTGTTCTATTATAAATCGTTGTTGTCTTATTATCTTGAATTATGTGAGATACTATGCCAAGGACTTGATTCTTTTTAATCCAGCTCCCTCTTAAACGGTTGTCAGCTTTTTGAAATATCTTGCCGCCTGGTAAAGTAAATATTACTCTATGGATTTGAAGAAATCCATCCCTTAAAAATACTATCAAATCACCAATTCTTGGTTCTGCATCATATTTATAGATGATGCTATCTCCTTCAGATAAAACAGGAAACATGCAATTCCCTGAAACTTTCAAAATACTTTCTTTCATCTTATGTTAGATAACCACCTGGATCGCATGGGTTTGCAGAAAGACAATTAGATACTACCACGTTTGTATGACAGACAGGATAAATAGAGCATGGCCCTCCAAGAGAGCATGGCTGATGTGGTGAATCAAAATCACATCCTGCAAATACCAGCTTCATTTTACTCTTGTTAATGATTTGAGGCTTGCTGTACTTTTCTTTCATTCTCTTTAACCTCCTTGGTCCAATTAGCTAGTTGGCATGATGCTTTACTAGGTGCATAAATATCTCTGTTTTCTATATATGATTGAGCTATACAAATATTACATGAATTCCTTTTCTCACAAGCTAAGCAAATTTCATTCCTCTTGTCAGGATTATAGTTTCTAATATCTTTCAGGAAT
>JAFGND010000021.1 GCA_016927185.1 Candidatus Coatesiibacteriota bacterium | reverse complement strand
CTTGAACTCCTTCTTGCCTTCTTCAAGTATGCTGTATGCATTGCTTCCTGTTATACCTTCAACAAGAAGCCACTTGTATTGCCATTTAAAAGAAGTTAATAGAGGGAAAACCATCACTATTACTAAAGCCAATAAATACGATTTGTGTCTTTTCATTTCATCTCCTTATTTCTCTTCCACTATAAACAATATATTCCTTTTTTGATATTTATTCCATTAGCAAGTTTTTTCTTCTCATCAAGTCTATATGATAAAAGCTGTATTTGCCAAAAGAAAGTATCCTTTAAGAAATCAATATGAAGTTGGTCAAGCTTTATTTAAATAAAAAGTAATTTATCAGGCAAATATTCTTTAAAGAGTTCTTTAAACAAATCAGCTTAGCTGTTTAGCAGTTTTCAGGAAACATATCATAAATTATTCTAACATCAACTTTCTCTTGACAGAAGTATAGTCAGGATAAAGAGAACCATTAAAAATGCTTGAATATCCATTGGTGGATATATGGGAAAAAAGATGATAAATGTATTGCTTTATCTTTTTTTGTTGTCTTTGATTGGAAAATATCACGACTCGCATGTAACTGCACATCAAATAATGGATGATTACTTTAAAGAGTATATTGAGCTTAATCCGGATTTTGCCCTTTACAATTCAATTGGTGCTAATATGGGTAATAAACCTCTCAGAAATGATTTCACTGATTATTCAATAGAGAATCTGGACAGGATTTATGCATTGGCAAGGAAATATAGAGAAAAGATCCGCAAGGTAGATATGAAAAAGGCAAGCAAGGATCAAAGGATAAATGCAGAGATATTCAAGTATTTTCTTGATCTTCAGATAGAAGAGGAAAAATACAGGTATCATTCATATATTCTCAATCATATTCTGAGCCCCCACAATGAATTAGTGACAATTATGACAGAGAAGGTGAGAATTGAGACAGTTCAGGATGCAGAAGGTTATATTGAAAGGCTTGATAAATTCAAAAAGAGATTTGATCAGATTATTCATCTTCTTGAAATCCAGAAAAAAAGAAAGTTCATTCCATCTAAACCGGTTTGCGAGATTATAAGAAAAGAAGTTGATAGATTCGTATCCGTTGATCCCTCATTGAATATATTGTATACAAGTCTCGAAGAGAAAATGGAGAAAACAACGATAGATGAAGAAACCAGAAAGATGATTCTTTTAAAAGCAAGCCAGGCAATAAGAGAGAGTGTATATCCTTCTTTCAACAAATACAGCAATGAAATCAAGGAGATAGAGAAAAGTACGGACGAAAACCTCGGTGTATGGAAACTGAAGAATGGAGAAAACTTCTACAAGTTCTGCCTCAAAAACCATACATCAACAAAGCTTTCTGAAGAAGTGATACATAATATCGGACTGAAAGAAGTTGCAAGGATACAGCTCGAAATAACTAAGATTGTGAAACATTTAGGTCTTCAGGAAGGACTGACTTTTCCTGAAACGATGAAAATATACTGGAAACATGTAAATGGATTGTACGGAAAAGACTATTTCTATGATAATGATGAGGGAAGCAAGACTGAAGTGGTGAAAGATTATCAAGCAATTATTAAGGATGCAGAAAAGAAGCTTCCTGATCTTTTTTCAATTCTTCCAAGAACAAAGGTAATTGTACTTCCTGTACCTGAATACAAGGAAGGAACTGCTGGAACATATTATCAGAGACCTTCATTCGACAGAAAAACAGAAGGGATTTTTTACGCAAATACTGCTTCCTTTCCCTTCAAGCCAGGAATGAATACACTGACATATCATGAAGCAATTCCAGGTCATCATCTTCAACTGGCATTGCAGAATGAATCAGAAAAGGTTCATATAACAAGAAGCCTTACTTTTTTTACTGCTTATATTGAAGGCTGGGCATTATATGCTGAAAAGCTTGCTTATGAGAATGGCTGGCTCAAGACAGATTATGAAAAGATCAGCTATCTTAATTCAGAACTTATACGAGCTGTAAGGCTGGTAGTTGATACTGGTATTCATTACAAGAGATGGAATTTTGCTGAAGCAAGTCGTTACATGATTGAAAATCTTGGATGGAGTTCTCCATATGAAATTTATAGGTATTCAGTTTGGCCTGGACAAGCTTGTGCTTACAAAATAGGAGAATTGAAAATAACGGAGCTTAAGGAAATGGCAAAAAAGAAACTTGGCAGTAATTTCAATATAAAGGAATTTCACAGCGCAATACTCATGAATGGTTCTATGCCTCTTGATTTGCTTGAAGATATAGTCAGGGAATATATTAAAAACAAGAAATCTGATATCAAGGAGAAGCAGAATGGATGAGAATTTATCGCATCATGGCATATTCGAGAAAGTGAATGAGGAAAAAGTGCCGAACGATGTATTGAAGATTTTGTACAGAAGAGCAAGCTGCAGGAATTTCCAGGATAAGGAAATAGAGGAAGATGTACAGAAATATATCCTGAAAGCAGGAATACATACTCCATCTGGAGGGAATCTACAGCCATATTCCATAATAAAAATTCAATCAAGGGATAACAGGGCAAGGATAGCCGAGCTGTGTGGGCAGGAATTCATGGCAAGAGCTCCTGTTCATCTTCTGTTCTGCATTGACTGGCATCGTCTTGAAAGATGGGCTGTATTAGAAAAAGCTCCATTCAGTGCCCATAGATCCATGATTCATTTCTGGATTTCATTTCAGGATACTTTGATAAGTGCGCAAAATATATGTACTGCTGCTGATTCTCTTGGGCTAGGATCGGTTTATATAGGTACAATAACAAGCCTTCTTGATGAGCTTAGAGAACTGCTTTCCTTGCCAGAAAAAGTCTTTCCTGTGGTGCTGCTGTGTCTGGGATATCCCAGCAAATATCCTGAACCGAGAAGGAAGCTTGCTATGAGTGCAATAGTACATAATGAGAAATATAACGAATTGTCTGACTCAGATCTTCTGAAAGCATTTAATGAGAAATATGAGGAACAGAAGATACCAATTAATGATGACAACATGGAAACAATGTATGAAGTTTGCAAAGCTATTCATGGAGAAGCTTTTGCAGACAACTGCATAAAAAGCATAAAACAAAGAGGGTATATTAATCCAGTGCAAAGATATTTTGGTCTTCATTACAGGGCTGACATGATAATAGGGGAAAACGATTATTTTCTTGATGGAATGAAAAAATCAGGTTTCAGGTGGTTTGATAAAAACGAAGAGCTTTAAATAGATGAAAAATCATTGCATTTTCACTAAAAGTTAAGGAATGAATCTTGATAAAAAGCAGTTTCTATCACAAGATTTCACTTAAATATCATCCTGTAAATGGTATCAAGAACACTTGCAAGGTAATTAAGCTGCTTGATATCAGAACTGGGCAGAGAGTTCTTGATGCAGGATGTGGATATGGAAGAATGATCCCCTTTATTCTTGAAAGAACAGGGAAAGATGGTTATGTAGAAGGATGGGATACTGACAAGATACTGCTTGGGCAAGCACAGGAGGCAATCCAGAATAACAACTGCAGAATATTTTTCAAATCACTCTCTGAAAAACCTGAAGAAGCATATAAATGCTTTTTTGACAGGATAATTCTGAATTTCGTTATTCATGAAACACCTGAGAAAGAATGGATACCGATAATAAGTAATCTTCTTTATTGCTTGAAAGATGATGGTTTGCTTGGCATATTTGATTTTGGAAGACCAGATAGTTTTTTCATGTCCTTGTTCCAGAAATTGTATTATATAATGGTTGAAGAACCGGATCACAGGAAGTACATACATAAGCAAATAAATGAAAATTACTGTCAAATTATAATAAACAGGATAAGACTCTTGAACGGTTTTATGGAGGGGCAGATACTTCGAAAAAGTCCTATTCCCCGATCATCCTCATGATATAGCGCAATGGTTCAGTGAAATTTTTCCATGACTTGAGAGACCAGCATAAATAGTCTTTAAAATATGATAATCTCAGATAATATTCCTTTGTAGCTTTCCTTCTGAAAAAATCAACTCTCTTCCTTGATACAGGATGAGATTCATAATAATCGGAATTGTATATATTCCATGTTTTCATGTCTTCATTGATAAGCCTTTTTTCATTTAAATAGTTGAAATGTCTTGAATAAGGGGCAATCAAAGCTGGAAGGAAATTCACATATTTTATTCTGCATTGCTTTGCGAATTCGATTGTTGCTTCTATATCCTCCTCGGATTCAACTGGGTGTCCGAATGTGAATCTGGCAGCAGATTCTATCCCAGCTTCATGCAGTCTATGAGTGAATTCCCTGATTTCATCAACAGACTTTGGAGGAGTATGGGTGTAATCCCTTACTCTCTGGACGCCAGAATCAATAGGAAGATATATCCTCCATAATCCAGCTTTTCTATATAGCTTCATCAATTCGATATCCCATGAGAAATTTGGGTGTATCAGTGACCAGTGGAATCTGGGTAACTGCTTCATGAACATCTCTGCAAGTCTTCTTCCATCATCATGCTTTACAGAAAAGATATTGAACTCGTCCATGAAACTGACATCTTTTATATATGGATATTTGCTGAATATAAGTTTTATCTCTTCAAGTATGTTTTCAGGGGAACGCACTCTCAGCTTGTTCAGGAGGGAACCCATATTGCAGAAAGAGCATTCATAAGGGCAAGATCTGCTTGTAAAAACATGTGCAGCATGCCTGTTTTTGAAAAGTGCAAGATGAGATATATATTTCTTCATAGGAACAAGATCTCTATCTGGGAATGGTAATTCATCCAGATTCTGAATAATTTCTCCAGGCAAGTTTATTCTTATCTCATCCCCGTCTTTATAAGCTATCCCCTTTATATTTTCAATACTGGCATTCTGCTGAATTGCATTTGCAATGGCTTTGCTTGCAAGTTCACCCTCTCCAATAACAACATAATCTATATATCTGCATTCCTCAAGGCATTCCTTGTATTTCAATGTTGCATGTATACCTCCAACAACTATCTTGCATGAAGGATTTATCCTCTTTATATTTTCAGATAGTTCTTTTACCTTGTCCCATAATGAAGTAACTACTGTGAAACCTACTAAATCAGGTTTTTCCTTCTTTATTGAATCATAAATACCTTTCTCTCCTTCAATCAAGCCATCTATATATTTTATCTTGTGACCGTCCCTGTCAAGATATGAAGCAATATAGAGAAATCCTATATGATTATAGCAACCATGAGTAGGTAATCCCTTGTAAATACTTAAGTTTCTGAAAATAGAGGGCTTTTTCTGTGCCATTATAGGGACATTCCATGGTGGTATAACAAGGAATATTTTCATAAAGCAAATCTACGTCAAATGCTAAATGAGTCAAGTGATATGAAAAGAGTGTGCTGCTAATTGTCTTGGATATTGAATTTCCTGTTTCCTGAAAAATGTTAATATGACTGAAAGAGAATTGTGTAATACAGTAAAAGATTCTCTTCGAAATGCCATTCATTTGCACAGTTGCCAGTCCTTGTAATCCGGAAAAAACCTTGACATAAAAAATTGTTGAAATCTCTTTTGCAATAATCAAAAGAAAGGACAAGATACGAAATCCTTATTTTCAGTGGTTTCAGTTATTTGCATTTGCTCCTCGGCTCTTTTTTCATGGGAGAAGACTTATGATTTCGGAAACAGGACTGTTATCAATTCAGTAAACAAATGCACAGATAACGGTAATATGATCTGCGGTAAGGTTGATAGCAAGGGATGGTATGGAAAAACTGATCAGTACGGAACAGTTCTTTTCAATTATACTTTTGGATGGAATAATGACAATTCAGCTCTATATTCAGTTCAATGCGAAGATGGTGGATATCTTGTTGCAGGATACAAGATAGACTTCAGGAATGATGGTTATCATTTGTATTATGTTACAGCATCAGTATTGTTTAAATTGAATAATTATGGCTATGCACAATGGGAAAAAAATCACCTTATGGAAATAGAGGAAGAAGACAAACCATTCAGTGAATTGAGGAGAATACTGAAGCCAGCTGCTGACAAATTCTATGTAATTGGAAATACCGGTCATAATGGAAGTTATTATCACAAATATAGAAGCAAGGTTTTTATGGCAGAACTCGATCCAGACGGCAATGTATTTAAACGCGGTTATTCACCTTCTGATGCTTATTATTTTGCATATTCAGGGGATATGACATTCGACAATGGGATGATTATTGGTGGTTTTAAATCATATAGCGGAAGTCAATGTATGTACATGAGGGTTGATTCTGAATTCAGAGTTATATGGATCAAGGCAGATAATCCAGGAATCATCTTTGGTGCAAAGACAGGAGATGATGGTTATATTTTATGCGGCAGAATAAATAATGACGCAATGTATGCAAAAATAAACAATTCGGGAAACTATATATGGGCAAAAAGGATTACAGGAAGTGGTTTTGAACAATTCAATGATATATGCATTGAAAGTGATGGTTATGTTTTCTGCGGCTATACAACATCTTATGGTTCAGGCGGTAATGACATTATTCTTCTCAAGACAGACAAGGATGGAAATACGCTCTGGACTAAATATATCGGGACTTCCGGAAGCGAGATAGGGAATGCAATTGTTGCTGATGGGAATTCCTACCTTATTGGTGGAGGCAAGGATGTTTATGGTTATCTGGTTCAATCGGAGAGGGAACAAGAAAGATTTATACGCGTGATATCACCTAATGGCGGGGAAACCTGGCTGACAGGCTCACAGCATCTTGTACAATGGGATTGTCCTGATAATGGAAGAGTAATGGTTTTCTACTCATCCAATGGTAAAAATGGTAACTATAAAGAGATTTACAGGGGACAAGGTACTAGCAAAAGCTTCATGTGGACAATTCCAGATGATCCTTCAAATGACTGCTGGGTTAAAGGATATTGGGCAGATTATGATTACAAGGAAGATATCAGTGACCAGTCATTTACAATTACTGATCAGCAGGATTTCGATGATACTGAAACAACTTCAATACCTTCATTAAAATTTTCAGTTTGTCCTTCTCCCTTTTCCAATCGTTTGTATCTCTTCCTGCCTTATACAACTTCTGTTTATTCCCTTAGCGGTCAATTGATTATGAAGTTAGACAAAGGCAAACACTCTCTTGACACAAGCAAATGGAAAGAGGGAGTTTATATAGTGAAGAGCGGGAAAGAAACAAAGCGAATAGTAAAAATTAGGTAAATAAATAACCAGGAATATACATTTTTTAAATCCTTGCATAATAAAGGATTATAAGATTGCTATTCCGGAAAATGGCTATATAACTTGATTTTTACCCCTGGCGGCACATTGTTAAGGAGCTGTTTTTAGCTCCCAGTTATAAAACAAGAATGGCTTTCTAGATAGTAAGGGAACTTCTGAAAGTCAGCTGAAAAGGGAATAAGTTGAGATTCTTGATAAAAAATAAAAGGACCTGCTATTGGTATTACTGGTTATCCTCCAGTCTGTGATGCTTTATATTTACTCCGTCAACTATGAATATTACATCTTCGCTTATATTTGTGGAAAGATCTGCTATTCGTTCGAGATTGTTCGCAATTCTCATCAGGTGAAAAGACCTTTCTATTGTATCAGGATTTGCTGATATGTATGTAACAAGTTCACGAATAATCTGGCTCTTCAGATCATCTATCACATTATCCCTTTCACACACACTTCTTGCCAGTTCAACATTCTCCGTTATGAAAGATTCTATGCAGTCTATCAATACCTTCTTTGCTTCCTCTGCCATTCTCGGTATGTCAAGCAATGGCTTTACTTGTGGTCTTTCAATAAGATAAATCCCGCTTTCAGAAATATTCACTGCATGATCTCCAATTCTTTCAAGATCATTATTGATTTTCAAAGCCATTATTATTATTCTCAGGTTTTTTGCTCTTGGTTCATACTGGGCTATTGATGATATTAAAAGCTCTTCTATCTCGCTTTCTATTTCATTCGCTTTTGCTTCATCAATTTCGATGACTTCCATTAACATTTCTTTATTTTTCTGGAGCAATCCCTTGATGCTTTTATCTATCATGTTTTCAATAAATTTTCCATAAAATATGATTTCTGATTTTATCTGACTAATTCTCTCTTCAAGCATAAATTCTCCTATCCAAATTTACCTGTAAGGTATTCCTCAGTTCGCTTGTCCTTTGGAGTAGTAAACATCTTATCTGTCAAGCCATATTCTATCAATTCACCCAAAAACAAGAAAGCCGTATAATCCGAAACCCTTGCAGCTTGTGCAATATTGTGAGTGACTATTATGACAGTAACTGTCTGCTTCAGCTCAACAATAAGCTTCTCTATGCTGTTTGTTGCCTTGGGATCAAGTGCTGATGTTGGCTCATCAAGAAGAAGAATCTCTGGCTTGACAGCCAAAGCTCTTGCAATACATAGCCTTTGCTGCTGACCTCCAGACAGGAAAGTCCCTTTTCGGTGAAGGTAATCCTTGACCTCATCCCATAGTGATGCCTTCCTGAGAGAATCCTCAACTATACTGTCTCTCTCATGTTTGCTCAGCTTTATACCATTAAGCCTGTATCCGGATGTTACATTTTCGTAAATACTCATTGTTGGAAAAGGATTAGGTCTCTGGAAGACCATTCCTATTTTCCTTCTTACCAAAATAGGACTCATGCTATATATATTTACCTTATCTAGCAATATTTCTCCAGACACTCCTGCATTTGGAGTAAGCTCATGCATCCTGTTTATTGATCTTATGAAAGTTGATTTCCCGCATCCCGAAGGTCCCATTATTGCAGTTATCCTGTTTGTATAGAAATCCATGCTGATATTCCTTACTGCTGCTACCCTGTCATAGAATGCTGAAAAATTCTTTACTTCTAGAACTGTACTTTCCATTTCCTTGCAATTCCTTTGGCAGTTAAATTTAAAACAAGAACTAATGCTATTAATACAAATGAAGCTCCCCAGGCAATACTATGCCATTCCGGGTAAGGGCTAGCTGCATAATTGAAAATTAATAATGGAAGAGAATTAACAGGTTTCAGCAAGTTCAAATTCATGAAAGGATTTCCAAAAGCAGTGAAAAGAAGAGGTGCTGTCTCACCAGAAATTCGAGCCAGACTCAAAAGTATTCCAGTCAGTATTCCACTTAATCCTGAAGGAAGTATTACTCTTATTATCACTTTGTAATATGGTACTCCCAGCGACAAAGCAGCTTCTTTCAATGAATGTGGTATTAAAATTAATGTTTCTTCAGTAGACTTGACAATAACCGGAAGCATAATTATGGCTAGCGCGATACTTCCTGATAATGCAGTGAAACTACCCATTGGTTTAACTACCCAGACATATGCTATGATTCCAATGACGATAGATGGTACCCCTTGAATTATCTCAATACATGAACTTGTAATTCCTGCCAATTTACTGCTTCTGTTTTCTGAGAGGAATACCCCTGCTGCAATTCCAAGAGGAACGGATACTATCGATGATAAAATAATGAGCATGAATGTACCTATTATTGCATTAGACACTCCACCTCCTGTTTCACCAACAGGTTTTGGCAAATTTATCAAGAAGTCAATGTTAATTGAAGAAATTCCCATCTTGAAAATATAAAAGAATATAAGAAACAATGGTATTACAAGAATAAATGAAACCAGAATAACAAGTATCTTGAATATACTGTTCTTGATTATTCTTAACTTAATACCATTATTCATTTCATCTTCTTCTTTGATTTATCTGAATATCCAAGTTTTCTTATTACGAATTTTCCAATCATATTTATAATCATGGTTACAATAAAAAGTATTAGTGCAATCTGTATTAGTGATGAAAGATACAAATCAGTTGTTGCTTCAGTAAATTCATTTGCAATTACGCTGGCCATTGTATTTGCAGGAGAAAAAATGCTTGTTGGAATGAAGTTACTGTTACCAATAACCATTGTTACTGCCATTGTTTCTCCCAGTGCCCTTCCAAGAGACAATAGAAATCCTGCAAATATGCCACTTAATGAATTTGGAATTACAATATACCTGATTACTTCATATTGAGTTGCTCCCAAAGAATAGGCAGCTTCTTTTATATCATTGGGAACCAGAGTTATCACTTCCCTGATTATGGAAGCGGAATATGGAATTATCATTATTGCAAGTATTACAGATGATGTAAAAATCCCTACACCATATGGAGTTACATGAAACTTGACTTGAAATTCCCTTATTATTGGAACCAGGATGAATAAACCCCAGAAACCGTAAATAACAGACGGAACTCCAGCCAGTAACTCAATGACAGTTTTCAGGAAAGTGGAAACAAAGCCTTCCCTGTAGAATTCTCCCAAAAATATTGCTATACCTAATGAAAAAGGCATAGTAATTGCCAATGCAAGAAATGAGGTAAGTAATGTTCCTATAAGAAAAGGAAACGAACCTAAGTCATTCTTTACAGGATCCCATTCTTTACTGGTAACAAAACCAATTCCAAAATGCCTGATTGATAACATTGAATCATTAAGAAGGGTAATAAATATAGAAACCAGTAGCAATACTACTATTATTGCAGAACAATACAGAAAATATCTGAAAATCCTGTCTGATATCATTTCACTTTTTCTCAAATTTAAAGAGAGGAGCTAGTTCTCCTCTCTCTAAGATTAGGAGGTTATGGAAGGATTTTTTCACCATTATATGTCAATGAGGTTATTATTTTTTCTGCCTTTTTTGCAGTTTCCTCTGATAATGGAGCATAGTGAAGAGGTTCACAATACTTCTGTCCATCCTTTATCATCCACAGGAACATTTTTGTCATTTCTGTAGCAACTGCCTTATCCCTGTTGCCGTATTTCTGCTCCTTATATACAATCAGCCATGTTAATCCACTTATTGGGTATCCTTCTTCAGCTTCAGTATTAGTCAAAGAAACCTTTGTATCTTCTGGAATCGTTATATTTGCTGACTTTGTAACACTTTCCATTGTAGGCTTGATATCTTTTCCTGCCTTGTTCTTTACAATTGCATATGTCATGTTATTGGAAAGTGCATATATCAGTTCGACATAGCCAATTGAATTGGGGGTTTGCTTTATCAAACCTGCAACTCCGGGATTACCCTTGGCTCCCAGACCGCAAGGCCATTTTAATGATGTTCCTGCCCCAACCTTGCTTTTCCATTCTTCACTGATTTTGGCCAGGTAATCACTGAAAATATATGTTGTTCCGCTTCCATCTGATCTGTGAACAACAACAATCTCTTTCGAGGGAAGCTTGACTGATGGATTGAGCTCCTTTATTTTCTTGTCATCCCATTTCTTTATCTTGCCTAGGAAGATATCAGCAATCACTTCAGGAGACAATTTCAGCTCAGGATTTCCTTCAAGATTATAGGTCAGGACAACAGCTCCCATACATATTGGTATATGAACAATTTCTGCTCCCGCTTTCTTTATATCCTCTTCCTTCATTGGAGCATCAGTTCCCCCAAAGTCAACTGTTTTTTCAATAAGCTGCTTTATTCCACCACCTGAACCGATTGCCTGATAATTGATCTTTACCTTGAATTGATTATGATACTCATCAAACATTTTTGAGTATAATGGATGAGGGAAAGTTGCTCCTGCTCCCATTAATGATATCTGGCTCGCATCTGTCTTGGGTTTCTGAATTACTCCCTCTTTTTTTGTTTCCTGTGTTTGTTGTCCGCAGCTCAGCATTAACAGGAAAAATAAGCTGAATAATATACCACTTTTTTGAAAGGTCTTAATAATCATCTCTCCTCCTATTTAAAACCTTGCACCAATTATTAATTCTGGTCTAATCTTGGTTTCCTTGTCAAGTTCCTTTGCATCATCCGGATCCCAGGTAAACATCCAGACCCTGAGTCTTGGATTTAAGTATATCTGTGTTTTTTCGCGTTTTTTCTCGTTTTCAGTGTCTAGTCTTCCCAGAATTATTGGATATTCAACCTTGAAGAACATGGAATTCAATGTCTGGTCTTCCTCTGCATTGCCTGATTTTTTTGTTTCCTTGTTTGTTCCGTAATGACCGATAAGATTGATTGTTCCAAATCCGATATTCTTGAATGAAAATCCTGCATGCAATGCCATGCCACTATCCTTGTGAAATGCTGCATTTATTGACTTGTCATTATCAGCTTCCTTGTCAATATTGCTTGAAGTCATTCCTCCCCCAAGATTGAAAGTTATCATTTCAGTCATTTTCCATGAGAGAGCTGCACCAAATGTCAATCTTGGAGCATTCCTGTTGTAACTTACACCTAAAGTATCTTCATATTCAGAAATTCCTTCAAGGGAATAGAGGAATATAGGTTCGAATGTTAATGCGCCTTTTTCCATCAAGGTCATTGGAATAGAACCTGAAATCATCCATTGATCCTTGCTCGGATTTTCTGATTCAGAACCACCTTTTGTCTTTGTTGTTGAGCCATGAGTATTTGTTATTACATCTGTCGACAATTTGAACATAATATTCTTGCTAACGAAAAAGCCTGGAGAAATACCAATCATGTAAGGTCTGTGCTCATCGCTCCACCATGAGTCAATAGGTTTCTGCGGATTATAATGAAGTGTTTTTCCAACATGATCTTTTTCATTGTATTTTCCCATTGCAAAGAATAATTGATCTGTTTTATAATAAACTGCTGCTTCGTCCAGTGTCAAAGGAGTTGACTTACTGTCATCATCCTTGTCAGGAGCTTTTGTCAGGTTTGAGCCACTATCCAGAGCTAATATAGCAACAGCCTTGAGAGAATTCCTGAATTTTGCTTCTGTACCCATGAAACCACCATACAGAAATGACAAATCATTATACTTGGATTCATCTTTTGCAGTATTGGGATCACTATCAGTATTGTTAGTCTGATTGTCGGTTTCGTATCTCAGCCTTCCTTCCACCTTGCCAAAAAAATCGATATCAAGTGCAAATACAGAACATGCCAATACAAGAATTGTTAATAATACTAGAAATGTCTTCATCCTTTCCTCCTTTTACTTTTTTCCATTTCTTGTGTTCCTTTCCATCTAATCATTGCTTTTCAAAATCACTCCTTTCAATATAAAATATTGCTGCAATGTTAACATGCTATAAAGATTATGTTAATTTTCTGTTAAAGTTTTTCTCTCTTCTGAATCAAACAAAATCATGAGTTCTCCTTCAAGAGTTTCTACAAGAGCTGAACAACTATCTACCCAGTCACCATCGTTACAATATAATATCCCTTCAATCATTACTATATTAGGTCTGTGAATGTGTCCGCATATTATGCCATCAACTTCAAGGTGCTTTGCCTCAAGAACTACGAGTTTCTCGAAATCTGATATATAATTCACTGCATCTTTAACTTTCTGTTTCAGATAGCTCGAGAATGACCAGTATTGATAACCAAAGTATTTTCTTATCACATTCAACCATTTATTTATCCATAAAATTACAGAATATGCATTATCTCCAATCAATGCCAGCCACCTGTGATATTTCACTACTGCATCAAACTCATCTCCATGTGTAACAAGATATTTCTTTCCCTTTACAGAAGTATAGATTGATTGATTTGTTATCTCTATTCCTCCAAACTTGTATCCATCAAACTGCCTGAAAAAATCATCATGATTCCCTGGAATATATATAACTCTTGATGTTCTGGCTTTTTTCAAGAGATGCCTTATAATATTGTTATGTTCCTGAGGCCAGTAGAACTTCCTTCTTATTGCCCACATATCTATGAAATCTCCAACTATAAAGAGGTATTCACAATCAATTCCCTTCAAAAACTTTAATGCCTTATCTGATTGTGAAATCCATGTACCGAGATGAATATCCGAAATCCATACTGCTTTATATCTTGTCTTCTCTTCTACAAATACTTCTTCCTTTGCGCTATCCGCTTCCAATCATTTCCCCTTCTTGAATATAAGATTTCTAGCCCAAAATCCTGCTATTCTTTTATTACATTTTTGTAATGAATTATTAATTTGAAATAAGGGAAGTATTAATTTACTGTTAAGATTTTATTTGCTTTTTTGGAAGAACTACTGTAAAAATGGAGCCATTGTTGGGACTGCTTGATACATCTATATTGCCATTAAATGAGTGAATAATATGCTTGACTATAGATAAACCCAGTCCAGTTCCACCTTTTTCCCTTGATCTTGACTTGTCTGCAACAAAAAATCGTTCAAATATTCTTTTCTGGTTTTCAGGTGAAATACCTATCCCTGTATCCTTTATGGATACACTTATGTTCTCGTCATCTTCATGAATAGTGATTCTTATGTATCCTTTTTCAGTGTACTTGATTGCATTATCAATTAAATTTATGAAAACCTGCTCAACCTTGAAAGCATCTGATTTTATTACATGATTTTCCGTAAAGCATTCGAATTCAATTTTCAAGCCTGCATCTGAAATCTTCTTCTCATAAGAGCTTATCATATACTCCATAAGCTCTTTTAAGTTTACTTCCTCCTCAACAACCTGGCCCTCTTTTTGCAGGCTTGAAAGAAGCAACAAGTCATTAACAATATTTATAAGTCTATCTGTATGCTTTCTGATTATCTCAAGATAATGCTTGTTTTCTTCATTCTCTGTAGTTTCTATTGTTTCCACATATCCCTTTATTGCGGTAAGGGGGGTTCTCAACTCATGAGAAACATTATCCACGAAATCTTTCCGCAGTATATCAAATCTTTTCCTGTCTGTAATATCATAAAGAAGTATTATAATATCCTCAGTTTTCTCAAGAAATGCAAAACTTACCAGAAAGATGCCTCCCCCTGTTCTGAGCTCATCTATTCCGCCATCTTTAGACTTGAGCAATCTATTAATATAAATATTGATATCAGGATCCTTTACTGTCTCCCATAAGAACTTACCTGTACTTACTTCGTGGCCAAGAATTTCTGAAATTCTCCTGTTTGCATATTTTATTCTCACATTCTTATCAATGAGTAACAAACCTTCCTGAAGGGATGACAAGATTGTATTAAGCTCTTCATTCTGTTCACTGAATATGGAAATTTTTTCCTCAATATGGGCAACCATCTCATTGAAATTTAACGCCAGAATGCTTATTTCATCTCCATATCTGAAAAAGACTCTGGTACTGTAATCCCCTTTAATGACTGCCTTTGCTGCATTGCTGATAATATTTATTGGTTTCAAGAAATAATCACCTGCAAGACAAGACATTATGAAGGAGAGAATGATTGAAATGATTGAAATATATAATGTATTTCTTATTATATGAGTTTTAAGTCTGTCAAGTTCTACCATCAAGGATGATATATAGAAAACACCAATGATCTCATTCTCTCTTGTGACAGGAACAAATATCCCTATTGCTTCTTGCTTGTTTATTGTATCATAATACATTATGGCAGATTTCTTCCCTGATAATGCTTCATTTATCTCATTTTTGTAATTGCTCAGGTTTATTATTCTGTTTTCCTTGAGATTATCAGCTATTATATTGCAATTCTTGTCAAGTAACGCAATATGTGAATTGTAACTTGTGTTTCTGATAAAGAACTTTATTTGTTCATTGTTATTGCTGGCAAGAATTGGACTGAGTTCTTGGAGCAGAATATTGGACATTTTGTAAAGAGCATCTATTGTTATATCTTCATGTGCTATTCTTGTTTTTCTCAAGACAAGATATGGATAAGCAAATGAAAATAGAAGCACAAGAAGCAGAAAAAGCAGGAAAAGCCTTATACTGTAATATTTTTTCATTTTTCCAGTTTATAACCTATTCCCCTGATATTTTTTATGCATTTTCCTTCGCTTCCGAGTTTTTCCCTGAGGTTTTTTATATGAACATCTATAGTTCTGTCTAAAACAAACTTATCATTTCCCCATAATTTTTCCAGCAGCTGATTCCTGCTGAACACCCAGCCCTTTTTTTCAGCTAGTATTTTCAGTATCCTGAATTCAGTTGAAGTTAAATCAATTTTTTCACCATCAATTTCAACTTCAAATCTTTTATTGTCTAATGTAATTCTTGTTCCAATTTTTATTTTGTCAGAATCTTCTTTTAATCTCATTCTTCTAAGCACTGCTTTCACTCTTGCCATAAGCTCTTTTGGGGAGAAAGGTTTTGTAATATAATCGTCAGCTCCTAGTTCAAGTCCTACTATCTTGTCAATTTCATCTGCTCTGGCAGTAAGCATTATCACTGGAATATCCTTGATATCAGGTTTGCTTCTGAGAATTCTGCAGATCTCGAAACCATCGGCATCAGGCAGCATCAAATCAAGTATTATCAAGTCAGGGATCACTGTTTCTATGTATTCAAGGAAGTCTTTGGAATAAATGAATCCCCTTGAATTGAAACCTGCTTTCTTTAGATGAATTGAAACAAGCTCTACGATATCAATTTCGTCATCCAGAATTACTATTAATTTATCCATTTTCAATTATCCTTGTCATTCTCTTGCTGTTTTTTCAATGATTGGAATTTAAATAAACCAATTGAAGTCAAATAGTTTTACGGTTTCTCAGTTAATCCATTCCGCAAGATATGCTGAGATGGCTTAAGAAGGAATGATATTGATGGAAGTTTTCGTGTAAAACTTTTTATATAGTAATTCTATTGCTATGAAAGTTAACACCCAGCTTAAATCCAGCATGTCTAGGGGATAGGTTGACTTACAAATTTTATTGTCCTTAAGACCTACCCCTGGCGGGACATTATTAAAACCTTGTTTTCAAATCCCAGCTATGAAACAAAAATGGCTTTCAAGATAGTAAGGGAATTACTGAAAGTCT
>JAFGND010000020.1 GCA_016927185.1 Candidatus Coatesiibacteriota bacterium | reverse complement strand
GAAAACGCAGGGATAGAAATGATATCCCTGCACAATTAAAAAGGAATATTAATGAAAGAAACTAAAGTAAAGAACAAATGGAATTCAATATATAGTATTATTCTATATATGACATTTCTTGAAAATGGAGAAACACTCGATTTTTCTGTGGACAAAAACAATGCTTTTTATGGATGTAAGGCAAAATTAATTCAAGGAGAGGGATTATGAAAATACATGAATATCAAGCTAGGAAACTCTTCAGTAGATTTGATATTCCTGTTTTGCCAGGGGAAATTGCAACAACAGCAGAAGAAGCAGAAGAGATAACAACGAAATTCAAGGTTCCAGTCTATGTAAAAGCTCAGGTACATGTTGGAGGAAGGGGAAAGGCTGGAGGAATAAAATTCGCTGAAACTCCAGAACAGGCAAAAGAGGCAGCAAAAAGCATTCTTGGCATGGATATCAAGGGATACAAAGTCAGCAAAGTCTATGTAGTAGCAAATGATCCAAAGTTAATTGTCACTTCTGAATCCTATCTGGGACTTATTCTGGATAGAGGAAAGAAAGCATATTGCTTCATGGCATGCGCAGAAGGAGGAGTTGAAATTGAAGAAGTTGCAAGAAAAACTCCTGACAAGATATTCAAGATATGGATTGATGCAGCAGTCGGAATGATGCCATTCCAGGCAAGGAAACTGGCGAAATTCCTGTATAAGGATCCATCAATGGTAAAACAGGCATCGCAGATTGCAGCAAATCTTTTCAAGTTATTCAGATGTCTGGATGCTTCACTGGCAGAAATTAACCCGCTTGTCACTTTCAAGACAGGTGCTGTCTGTGCACTGGATGCGAAAATCAATTTCGATGACAATGCATTATTCCGTCACTCAGATATAACTGAGATGTATGATCCAGAAATGGAGACAGATAATGACAGGAAGGCAAAGGAAATGAACCTGAGTTTTGTTCCCATGGAAGGAAACATAGGTTGTATAGTGAATGGAGCTGGACTTGCAATGACAACAATGGATGTAATAAAATATTATGGTGGTGAACCTGCCAATTTCCTTGATGTCGGAGGCTCTTCAAGTCCGGAGAAGGTGAAGACTGCTATGGAACTTGTTTCAAGCGACAAGAATGTCAAATCCATTCTGATAAATATCTTTGGTGGAATAACCAGATGTGATGACATAGCAAAGGGTTTGTTGATTGCCCTTGAGACACTCAAGGATATCCCTCCTGTTATTGTAAGACTGACAGGCACAAATGAGAAGATTGCAAGGGAAATTCTTCTTCAAAAGGGATTTAATGCACTTTCCAATATGGAGGAAGCTGCAAAGCATGCAATAAAAGTTGCCGAGGGAGGTGCTTTATAATGAGTATTTTCATAGATAAGAAAACAAGACTCGTTGTTCAGGGAATTACTGGCAGGGATGGAGCTTTCCATGCAAAGCAGATGCTTGATTATGGAACAAATGTTGCCGCAGGAGTCACTCCAGGCAAGGCAGGTCAGAATATTGAAGGAATACCAATATTCGACAGTGTTGAAGATGCAGTCAAGATAACTGGTGTTAATACTTCAGTGATTTTTGTTCCACCAGCTTTTGCAATTGATGCAATGTACGAGGCAGCAGATAGCGGTATATCTCTTATAGTATGTATTACAGAGGGAATTCCAACCCAGGACATGCTTATACTCCATGATTATTTGAAAAAAAAGAATGTAAGACTTATAGGACCTAATTGTCCAGGATTGATTTCTCCAGGCAAATCAAAAGTCGGAATACTGCCAGGACATATTCACAGGGAGGGCAACATTGGCGTTGTATCTCGTTCCGGTACATTATCTTATGAAGTAGTATATTCACTTGTCCTTGCAGGATATGGTCAGAGCACTTCAATAGGTATAGGAGGAGATCCTGTAATAGGAACCAATTTCATTGATGCTTTATCTCATTTCCAGAAAGATCCTGAAACTGATGCCATAGTTTTGATAGGGGAAATTGGTGGAAATGATGAACAGGAATCCGCAGATTACATTCAAGAGAATATTTCAAAACCTGTTGTTTCATTCATAGCAGGAAAAACAGCACCTCCGGGTAAAAGAATGGGGCATGCTGGAGCAATTATTACTGGTGGAGGAACAACAGCAAAAGACAAGATAGAGAAATTCGAAAGTGTAGGAGTTCCTGTAGCAACACTCATAAGCAAGATACCCGGTTTATTGAAAGAGAGATTGGGATAAAAAGAAAGCGTCTTCATAGACGCTTTCTTCTATCTTAATGTGTCCAGTTCTCGCTCGATATTTTTAATTTCCTCATCAAAATCGGCTTTCTGATTAGTCAGTTTTTCGATTTGTTCTTCTATTGATTGAATGGTAGCTTCCAGTCTTTTTATATCTTCGTCAGTGACATTTCTCTTGCGAAAAAGGAATGATTTGCTTTTTTCAGCTCTGTCATCCAGCAATTGCTTTGTTTTCAGCATCAGATCGTTTTCTTTTTCTTTTGTTTCATTCTTTATTTTCTCGACTTTGTTAAATAATTCAGTCTTCTTTGCTTCCAGCTCACTAATATATTCAGTCTGGTCTTTCTTCTTGGAAATGAACTCCATAACCCAGTCTTTGTTATCTATCAAATGTGATGATTCTACACCAACTGAACCTTCTTCGCCTGTTCTCTTCTCATCATCTGTAATGATAAGCTTGGAATCTGGCTTTGTTTCTTTCTTTTCAGGTTTCGCTGTTTTCTGGTCTGATATAGATGCTGTTTCCTTTTTTTCCTCGCTGGATGGTTCCATTTCTTCAAAATACTTGATTTCCCCAATATCAATCTTGACATCTTCTATTGTTTCTTTTGAAGTATCTTTAGCCTCTGAAATAGGTTCTGGAATTTTCTCTTCTTCCTCAACAATAACATATTCTTCAGCTACCTCTTCGGGTTCCGGAACCAAAATATCATCGATAGTAGTTCCCTCATCCTGTGCAACTTCAACTTCTATGTATTCCTCCTCCTCATCATCGTCAAATACTGTTCCTATCATTGTTTTCTTGGGTTTCTTTTCGACTTGTTTTTGTATATCGAATTGTTCTGGTGGCAATCCCTTTTTCTCCAGAAGTTTATTGAGGATTTTGTGATAAATATCTATCCTAACTTTGCTTATTTCATCATTCGTGTCAGAATGAAGAATTTCAATTGCATTCTTTGCATAATGAAGTGCTTCATCTATATCATTTATCTTGCCTACTCTTGCAGAAATGGATTTTTCTTCCTCAAGAAGTATTCTGAGCCTGTTATATGAAGATTGTGTTTGTTTCAATGTTTCCCTGTTTGCACTCAGTTTTTTCAGGAGCTCATTTCCTTTTACCTCTAATTCCTCTCGCTCCCTCTTATATATCTCTATCATTCTCTGTTCCTGCTTTATCTTATCCTGAGTATCAAGGACAACTTTCTGTAATTGCAGAATTGTCTCTTTATGCTGATCAAGCTCCTGTTCAATATTGTTTATTATATCCCTGTTCTCGAAGAGCTCTTCTACAACCATACCAAGGAATCTGTAAAGCTGGTCATAAGGGATGTTTACAATGTCAAGGAAAGCGTTCTTGTTCAGTGGAAATGATTGGTTTTGCGAAGTGTTTCCATCAAAAAGACTGTTTTCTTCCATTCTCTACCTACTTGATAAATAAACAGACATTACGAAGTTACAAGGCAATTTGTCAATGCTTCTATGTCAAGTGAAAACTGGAAAACTGATGGAAAAACCTTGGGATCATTCAAAGAGACAGGCTTGACATATATTCATTTATTTCAACTTTAAGACTATGTCAAAAAAACAAAAAACAAATATAAAAATAATGGAAGATGAAGGAAATAAACTTCAGCAAGCAGATATAACCATGAATGAAAATTTTGATTGGGATGATATTCTGAAAGGCATAATGAAGCTAAATCCAGCGTTGATAATAACAAAAAATAGAAGTACAGAAGAAGAAAGTGAAGAAAATCCTGATGATCCCCATATCATTTCGAAGCAGATTAGTAATCCACAGGAGCGTTATCTGGCTCTTATTCTCCTTTTGAACAAAATCCTGATTGAATTTGATAATGGAGATAAAAGCAGGGGAGACCTGGTAGAAGAAATCATAAATATAGCGTCCAAAGTTGATATTAAAAAGGATATAATAAAGGAATGGGTTTTTCTTACCATAAGAAACCTCATGAAACATGGATATCTAAGTTCAATAAAACTTCTATATCACAATTCATTGTATTTAACAACAAGTCTGATTCTTGAGTATTTTCAAAGCTACAAAGACATAAAAAATCTGAAGGATTTTGCATTTATTCTAAGTCATTTTGATGAAATCCTGAAGAGAGAAAGCTATGCAGATGCATTGCTGAGAAATATTTGCATATGTTCTTCATTCTCTTTTCAGCTTGGTTTATCCAGATTATCAAAAAGTTATCTCAAGAAGGCAATCGACATATTAAAGAATGAAAATGTTCAATCTGTTTCAGAACTGGCTTATACCGCAGCTTTCGTAGGGGAATACAAACTCGCTGACGAGCTGATAAGCAAATTCGGCAAGACAGAGGATCAGTATGTAACCAAGGGAATGGCGTTGAGTCTGGCAAGAACTGGTGATGAAGCAAGTTTCATACCTTTATTGAACCAGATAGGAGATCTTCGTGATAGAGTGGATATTCTAAAGATATACATTTCACAAAAAAAGGATTTATCGGAAATAGAGGATATCATTGACAGTTATTGTCCAGGTCAGTTTAAATCAAGCTTGTTCATGTCAGTATTAGAGAACAGGTCTAATTATGAATCTGTTTCCCCTCATCTTGAGACGTTAGAGAAATGGATAGATACTTGCATATCACTGCAGATAAAGATACATCTTAAATGTCATCTATCTTTGCTATACTATCACTTGAAAGATTTCACTAAAGCAGACAAGATAATGAAGGAAAACATTCCCCTCATAGACAAGATATCATTTCATCCTGATCATCTTAGAGCAAAATGTGAGCAAACACTTACTTTATTTAAACAGGGAGCAGGAGATCCAGAGATCTTGAATCAGATTGAAGCAGAAATGAAGATGATATCCTATAAGCCTGATTTATTCAGAATCCTAGGCTATTTCATCTATACAATGATACTTATAAGAAAAGCTCAAGAATCTATAGATATGTTTGCAAGGTGTGTCAAGCAGAATATTGGAGTTAATCATACCCCAGGATTGGTTAATCTCCTGTCTTCCTTCAGCATTTATGCACACAATTTGAAAAAAGAGGACCTGTACATAAAAATGATTTCATTTGCATATAAACTGGCAAAGGAACAGAAGAGCGAAATTCATAAAATCAGATGCCTTGCTTATATAACTTTCACTATGATCAAAACACAAAAAAAAGAACAGGCAATGGATCTCTTGAAGAAAATTGACAGTATGTCTTCACTTCTCAAGGATCCGAATGACAAATATGTTCTTAAAACATATAAAGCAAGATTACTCGCTGAGCTTGGTCAATGGAAATATGCATTTCAAGAGGTAGAAAGGATTGGAAGTCAGTTTTTCAGAAACAGGGCTATGGGAGAGCTTATAAATATAATAATTGAACAAGAGGATTACGAATTATATAGCCTTGTTTTTACACATGTATATCAAGACAGCCTGAAAGTAAGCCTTCTAAGATACTGGGTTAACAAGACAAGGAATTTGAGGGAACTTGATGATATAAACAGGATTGTAAGTAGAATGAGAAAAGGGCAATTGAATTTTACTGCAAGAGCTTATGTTGCAAAACGTTATATACAGCTCGGTTATGAAGAAAAAGGTATGAGCATATTCAATGAAATAATCTCATCTGCAAAAGAAGTACTTGTATTGACTTCCAAGACATCTGGCCTTGTTGGTATAACTAATGCTCTTGCTGAAGCAAAGAAGTTCCAGGAGATTGAAGCAATTATTCCATTAATAGAGAACAATCATTATTTCTATCAGACACTTGCAGGAATGGCTGCATCATATCCAGAAAACAGTGAAGAGAGAACTATGTATACTGAAAAACTCAGAGATTACATTGCAAACTGTCATGAATTCAATGATTTAAAGGAAATCTATGCATTCTCCTTTCAATCCTTTCTCCAGAATGATAAAAAGTATACCAGGGAAATGCAATCTATCGTTGAGATGGCTTATGCTATTGATGATGAAGGAAAGAGACTGAAGATACTTCAGGAATTTTCAAGTATACTAGACAGATATACATCTATAGACAAACTTGATAAGAGTCTTATAAAGCTGGGAAAAAGATTCCTGCTGGATTTTGCCATGGATAAACCATATTTCTTCAGGACTTCGAAGAACTTATCAAGAATTATCTATAATATTGATAAAAATGAAATCATTGGATTCATGGAGAATTTCAATAAGATATTTATTCCTGAATTACCTGTTGGTTGATTCTATGAATAAGCCAGTTTTGGAGAAATCCCAGAATATTCTATTAATATCTGGTTTATATATTTTTGCATTAGGTTCAAGTTTCAGCATTGCAATAACACAAACTGGTATTGTAATTTCAATTGCTGGAATGATTTTGCTCCTGATAAACAAGATTCTTCAGGGAAGGAAACCAGATTTCTTCAAAATTCATATTTGGTTCTATATGATAATAGTTTACCTGTTTATTCATTTCATACTTAATCTTGTTTCAGAGACACCTTACAAATCTTTATCAGAAATGCTTAAACAGGAATGGATAATTGTATTGCTTCCTATAGTGCTTATTGCACCACTTGATGAGAAGAGGGAGGAGAGATTATGGAAAATCCTCTTTCTGTCAGGAGCAATAATGGGATTGTATGGCATATTCCAGACTTATACAGGTGTAAGACTTTTCCAGGAAGCAGGTCTGATGCATAGAGGATATATATTCAGAAATGAAGGTTTATTCAGGGGGGTATTGACATATGCGGGGTGGCAGGTTCCTGTTTCTATCTTGATAATGACTTTTGCATTAATTCTGCCTGCAGGAAATTTTCAAAAAATTGCCTCTTTTTCTTCTATATTGACTTTGACAGGTGGATTCTTGAATGCAGCTAGAAGTACATGGTTTGGATTGTCTCTTGCGTTTATTATCATGTTATTTTTCCTGCCCAAAAAGTCCATCAAGGTTTTCCTGATAGTGATTCTGATTTTATTATACTGGTTAATACTTTTTCACCCAGAGATATATATGAATCCAGATTTGAAAAGGGTTGTAAAATCTACACATAACAAGAATTTGAGAGATACTACTGACAGATATATTTTCTTGAATACCTCTGTCAAAATCTTCAAGCAATATCCTTTGGCAGGGATAGGCAGAGGTAATTTCCAGAAGCATGCACTTAATTTATATGGTGATGAAGTAAGTGATGATAAGAAGGAATATGGAACTCATCCTCACAGTGATATTCTGAATATGCTTGTGGCAGGAGGTCTGATTGGAAGCATTAGCTGGATTGTATTGTGGTTAAGCTGCATATATTTCCTGCTAAGGAATCTGAAATTATTCAGCATGAATAAGCCTCAAATACTTGCTGGCTTAGCTGTACTTGTTTGTTTTCTTGGTTCGGGATTATTCCAGTGTTACTATACTGACCTTGAAAACAGCATGATATGGTGGTTTATAATAAGCATGGCATTCAAACATATTTTGAGAGGGAATAAAATTTGATATTTCTGTATATTCTAAATATATAATTGTCGTAAAAAAGGAGTAGCAATGAAAAATGTATATTCAATAATAACAACAATATGCATTGTAGTTTTGTTTCCAGGTCTTGCCTCAGCCAAATGGCAATACAAGTGGCTTCTTGTTGAAGGTATAACAGGAAGCAATGCATACAGCATACTTGAAGAAGGCAAGAAGGAGTTCAAG
>JAFGND010000019.1 GCA_016927185.1 Candidatus Coatesiibacteriota bacterium | reverse complement strand
CTCCCCCAACCCCTTCTCATCCCGCTTGTCTCTTTCCCTTCCATCATCAGGAGCTGTCTATTCCCTGACTGGTCAACTTATTATGAAGATGAACAAAGGCAAGCATTCTATTGACACAAGCAAATGGAGAGAGGGAGTTTATATTGTGAAGGCTGGGAAGGAATGTAAGAGGGTGGTGAAGGTAGAGTAAGGAATTAATACTAAGAAGATATTCTTCAGCAAATTCCTATGCCATAAATTCTTGCAAGTTTTACACCATTGGCATGAGAGAGATTCCATTCAATACTTTTTTTTTTCAAATATGTAATTAAAATCTGATATTCATCCTGTTTCTGCTAATAATCTAATATCATATATATCAATCTCTTATGATAAATTGAAAGAGATTTCTAAAAAAAGTTTGAAACTTTTTTCTGTGTTCCATGTCTAATAGAGTAGAAAAGAAAAAAATGGAGGTTTTAAAATGTTGAATGTTGTGTTAGGTGCATTGTTTCTTATCTTATCACTGTCTGAAACTGACACTCTGAAAGTGGAAAAAAAGGAAATAGTTCCAATTGAAGACACTTTAAAGAAAACTGAAGTTGTCAAAAACATTGATAAGGAAGCAGACGAAGAAGAGGAAATTGATAAAATACTCTCAAAGGATGGAAGGAAAATAGTTATAAATGGAAATCACAAGCAAATAGATGAAAACATAATACCAATTATAGCAATCATAATGAGCCTGGGAATACCAATAATCGCAATAATTGCTGGAATGTATACAAAATCCTTGAAAACCAAGGAGAGAATTTTTGCAATGGAAAAAGGACTATCAATTCCAATGGATGTTGAACCTGTAAAAATTTATAATCCTTCAAGAACATTGTTAAAAGGATTAGTAATTCTTGGAATCGGACTTGCCTGTTTTGTTACATACTTCTTCATTCCACGCTCACAATGGGGCATTCTGCTTATCGGAATGGCAGGAATGCTATCAGGTGCTTCTGTTGTTGCCTGGTATTTCATTGCTGGCAGGAAGGATATTAAAAATGATAACTAAAACCAACTTATCAGAAGAAGGTTATTTAAGAGCTGGTTTATACTGGCTCTTATGGATTTATGATTATTTCTGCCTGTAAAGCTTGCTTGACATAAAATATATTAAAACAGATTGAAAAGTAATGGTTAAAAAGAGTTGGGAACATGAAGATATCATGAAACTTAAACAAGGGAATCCAGGAATGTGGAAAAGATTTATTGATGAAAATAACGGAATGACTTACTCACTTGCTTCTTCATTTTCTGCAAATGATGAGGAAAAGAAGGATCTATGCATGGAGATATTTTCAAGGGCATTCGAGAACATTTCCTCATTCAGGGAAGAATCAAAACTTACAACATGGTTTTACAGGCTTGCTTACAATCACCTCCTGAATTTCGCAAGAGGCAGGAAGGATACAATACTGTCTGCTTCTGATATGGAAGGGGATCTGGAAAATATTGCCTGTGAAGACCAATCTGAACCATGTGAAATTCTTGACTTGCAGAAAAGACAGGATATACTAAAAACTGCCCTTGAAAAACTTCCTGTCAGATACAAATCTGCACTTGTCTTGTATTACTATGAAGACCGTGATTACAGGGAGATTGCTGAAATAATGGATATACCTTTGGGAACTGCAAAGACAATTCTTTATCGTGCAAAAGAACAGCTCAGGATTGAGCTTAATCCTCTCTTGAAGGAGATAATATGAAAAAATGCGATATTTATGACAGGAAGTTCATTGAAGCTTGCATAATGGGATTTCTTGATGACACTGAAAAAGAGAAATTCATGATGCATCTTTCTGAATGCGACTATTGCAGGGAAATGTATGAAAAACTCAAGGAAGAGGATAAGGCAATTGCACAACTTGTCAAATATGAAGCTCCAGTTGCTCTTTCAAATGAAATATTTAAGAATATCAAGACAAGATACATGGTCACTGAGAAGAAGCAGTTTCAATTACCTCTATATATTGCTGCAACATTGATTCCTTTGATTGTAATGTCATTCATCTTTCTTCCGGAAATTCAGCAAAACTTTGTTAAGGGTTTGTTTACAGTATATGGAAGCATGAGACCGGAATCTCTTTTATCGCACAACTTGTTTGTACTTGTTCCTCTTCCATGGCTTTCATGGTTTGCAGCAAGATACTTTCTCTCAAGAATCTGACAGAAAGTTATGCTATATTAGACAAGACTCTTTTTTCTTGACCATATTTAGCATTAATCAAATCAGGAAATTGCATGATGTCATTGAAAAGGAAATCAGTAACAATCCATCAACCTAATTTCCTTCCATGGATAGGGTATTTCGAGAAAATTGACATGGTTGATTTATTCATTATTCTTGATGATGTACAATACAAGAAGAATGATTTCATAAACAGGAACAGGATAAGACAGAAGAATTCCATAATCTGGCTTACTGTCCCTGTTCACTTCCATTTCCCGGAAGAAATAAACAAGGTATTGATTGCTGAAAACGAAGAATGGATTGAAAAAATTACAAAGACAATTAATCTTCTTTACAGGGGAAGACCTTTTTTTAATGATTATTTTCCTGAATTCGAAAGCATAATGCTCGGGAAGTGGAAATTCCTGTGTGATCTTAATATAGAGCTTATAAACTGGTTTTGCAGATGCCTTGAAATCAAAACCGAGTTTGCGAAGGCTTCCAAGTTCAATATAAAAGAGCAGAAAACAGAGAGATTGCTGAAATTGCTTGAGGCAACACAAGCTACTGATTATTTCTGCGGACAGGGAGCAAGGAATTACCTGAAAAAGGAGCGCTTCGATGCCATAAAACTTCACTGGCAGGAATTCAAGCATCCGGTTTATGATCAGGGCTTGACACCTTTTATATCTCATTTAAGTGCTGTTGACATATTATTCAATCATGGAAGGGAAAGTATGAATATTATCCGATCAGGAAGAGATTGGAGTGAAAATGAACAGGAATAAGGCAGTAAGGGATATTGTAAGTATTGGCAAGAGATTGTATGAAAAAGGGATGGTTGCATCCAATGACGGAAACCTGTCAGTAAAGATAAACAAAAACGAAATAGCTATTACTCCAACAGGTATTTGCAAGGGTGACATGGCAGCATCTGATATTCTAATTGTTGATATGAAATCCAGGAAGGTAATATCAGGCAAAAAGAAAATAACAAGTGAAGCACCAATGCATTTCTCCATTTATGAAGAGAGAAATGATGCAATAGCTGTTGTTCATGCACACCCGGTAGTTGCTACAGCTCTTGCAGTTGCTGGAGTTCAACTGGATAGCTGCATACTGCCAGAGATTGTACTTACCATAGGAATAATTCCTCTTGCTGATTATGCAACTCCATCCACTTCAGAAGTTCCTGAAAGCATCAAAAACTATATAAAAAAACATGATGTTGTGCTTCTTGCTAATCACGGAGCAATTTCCATAGGCAAGGACTTGTGGGATGCATATTTCAAGATGGAGAGGCTTGAACATTATGCACAGATTTTTCTCGTGAGCAAATTGCTTGGAAGCCAGAGAATACTGACAAGTGATGAAGTATGCAAGCTTCAGATGCTGTCTCCTGAAAAACCTATTGAATGCAAAAGCTGTTCTGTAGACAGTAAAGTTGAAAACAGTGAAGCTGATGAAAAACTGACGCAGGTATTCAGATCTCTTTTGAACAAGAAGCAATGACGAAGTATAATTTTCTTGTTTCATATGACGGGACCTGCTATTCAGGTTTTCAGTATCAACCTGACTGCAAGACAATTCAGGGAGAACTTGAAAAAGCATTTCTTGAAATCACTGAAGAAAGCATAAGAGTAATTCCAGCAGGAAGAACTGATGCAGGAGTTCACGCAAGAGCATTGCCAATTCAGGCAAATCTGAAAAAGCAGATGGAACCATGCGATTTGAAAAAGGCACTTAATGCATTGCTTCCTGAAAGCATAAGGATAATCTCATCTGAATTTTGCACTGATGATGATTTTCATCCAAGGTTTTCAGCCATCAGCAGGACTTACAGGTATTATATGTCATTGAGGGATAATATCTTCGAGGAGCGTTTTTACTGGAAGTTAAAGAGAGCATTGAATTGTAATGCCATAAAAGAGGTATTACCTGAATTCCTTGGAGTTAATGATTTCTCTTCCTATTCTGTAGGGAAATACGATAATCCCTTGTGTACAGTGTATTCAATAAACTTCCTGAACACACTGCATGATTACATGCTGGAAATAACTGCAAACAGATTCCTGCACAAGATGGTAAGAACTATTATGGGCTACCTTTACCAGATAGGGTGTGGCAAGAGAGAGACAAGGTTTTATGTAGCTCCAGCTTGCGGATTATTCCTGGAAAGCGTGAATTATGCTTGATTTTCTTCAAAAAATCGGGAATGGCGTGCTTGATGGATTCGCATTTGTGGGAAGATATCTCTTTTTCCAGCTTATAGTTTTTTCAAGAATACCAAGCATTTTCAAGATAAGAAAGTATATTTTTCAGCAGATGGAATTCTTCGGTGTTAAATCCCTGGGACTTGTAAGCATAACTTCAGTTTTCACTGGAATGGTTACTGCAGTCCAGGCGAAATACCAGATGAGGGACATGCTGCCTCTTCAATATATAGGAGGTGGAGTTGGAAAGGCAGTCTTGATAGAACTTGGTCCAGTACTTACTGCACTAGTTATTGCTGGCAGGGTGGGAGCTGGAATTGCTGCTGAAATCGGTACTATGAGAGTGACAGAGCAGATAGATGCAATGGAAACTCTCAGCCTTGATCCCTTCGAATATATTTGCCTGTCAAGAATGGTTGCTGGTTTTTTTATGCTGCCAGTGCTCACCATATATGCAAACCTGATCGCAATAATCGGGGGACTTCTCGTTGCACATTATTTTCTTGGTGTTCCTTCAGCAACATTCATTGAAGGTCTCCGCATGCTTTACATGGAAAGAGATCTTTATGGCGGACTTATAAAAACATTCATTTTCGGACTTATAATTGCAGGCATGGGCACTTATTTCGGGTATTATACTGAAGGAGGAGCAGAAGGAGTCGGATTTTCTACAACAAAAGCAGTAGTATTTTCTTCAGTGGGAATTCTTATAATGGATTTCGTAGTTGCATCACTGATTTTTTAAAGCCTTCTCCAGATTATTCCTCATTTCATCAAGTTTCTTTTTTGGAATTTTTGAAAGCAGGAATTCCCTTATAATATTGGAAGTATATATAAGATAAGTTTCCTCATCAGCAATACTTATCTTCTCGAACATGAAGTAATTGTATCTTTCACACAGAAGCAACAAATCCTTGTCTATCAGCTCGGTTTCTTCCTTTGTATAATTAAAAAGAAATACTGGAAACCAGTCACTTATTACTGCGGATTGTTTTATTATATTAACGAGCTTCTTGGGGATTTTCTCAAGCTGCATATTCAGACATTTATCTATAGTATCAGGAATTGCTTTCGGATCCTCTGGCAGATCAGCCAGATTATTTACTGGATCCATCTTAATGATATCCAGAAGTTTCAATGTCTGTATAGCTATCAAAAGCTTCATTGGATTATATTCCGATATTTTATATAAATATTCCATGAATGCTTTTGAAGGATGATTTCCAATCTCTGCATATGCAATACCGTTAATATATTTGTCTTCCAGTGTTTTAAGCACTATCTCCCTGCATTGATATTCCTGGCATAATTCATTGTACCATCCCGGAGATTCATTACCTCTTGCAGTAGCAATTATAGTGATCGGTACATTCTGCATATTCTGTAACAAAAATGGCAGGAATTCCTTTGTCTCCTTGTCCAGAGAATCTGCATTCTCTATATGTATTATAACAGGAATCTTGAAAGATAATGCAACAAAAAAGGCTTTCATTGTCTTGTAGAGTAAATCCTTGTACTTGTCTTCTTCTGTAGTCAATGCTGCTACGGAATCAGGCCATTTCAAACCTATGAGATCGCTTAAGAACGACAGGTTATGCTGCAATCCTGCCTTTAGCTTGGCTGGCATTGTTCTTGCTGCCATCAGTTCAGATGCAACCTGAAGAAAACTGGCTTTGTTTTCTGCCTGTCTCTTTGATCTTTCCTGCCTGAAATATCTGTAAAAAAATCTTACAAATCCTCCATAAGGCTGTGGATATAATGGGTCATTTCTTACATAAACCCAGTGATGCGGAGTTTTCTCCTCTTCAAGTATCTGCCTTAATGAGTAGATAAGATGGGATTTCCCTATGCCTGCTTCACCTCTTACAAGTATTACACCACCAAATGCCCTTTTCTCGAATTTCTGTTTTATCTCTTTTTTGAGAAAACTCAGTTCATTTGATCTTCCCTTTAATTTCTCAGTCATTCCAAGACCATCAGCAAGATTCTGCAGATTGTCAAGCTTGAAATATGCAACTGTATTTTTAATGCCCCTGAAATTCTTCTTTGCAACAAGGCTGACATTTGCGAAATTATTTGTTGCATTCGCAAGATCTTCTGGCATTACAATATTATCAGGTTCAGTAACTCTCAGTAATATATCAGCAAAACCAATTGCAGGACCTATGCAGACCGGTTCTGCTCTCAGTTCTCCTCCCCTGAAACCGCAGAATGCATTGGATGATGCAATTGCAGCTTTCAGCTGAACTGGAAGAACTCCCCTTTCTATTGCTGCCTTGAAATTTGTTACATAACTCAATGCCCTTCTTAATATATCACCGTTATCAAAAGGGAATCCGAAAATTACAAGTAGATTTCTTGGCTTGCCATGGAATTCCAGGTTGTTTACGTATCCTCCATAGCGAATGCCGAATCTCGATGCAATTGCATACAACTCATTCAGTTTGTCATAATCCAATGCACCAATGAATCTTATTGATAAGGCAACAATATTTCTGATGTCTCCCCATTCGAAATTCAGTATATCTGGTGAATAAAAACTGGTAATTGCATTAAGTGGAATATCAATATCCTCCCTTTCTATTTCATCTTCCTCGAAATTCCTTGCGGGTCCCAGTCCCTGAAGCTCCCCCGGAATATAGATTCTGCCTATTTCAGCCATTCCTTCAGCCTGAACTGCCTGTGCAAGTCCATTGCCCCTGAAATACCATCCGAACTGCCTGTTTTCACCTACAATTCCCCATTCCACATTACCGATACCCATTCCGATTTTCACATTCAAGGCATAGATTCCCAATTTTGTATGCCTGTTTCCCTTTTTGGCAAAAAAACCAAGCAAGCCATCAGCAGCAGTTCTTGCCCTTTCCCATGTTGCAGTCTGGTCATTCAAGATTGGAAAATAAGCAGCAAAAGCATCACCATGATAATCCCCAACAAATCCGCCTCTTGTGTATATCTCCTTATTCATTTCTTCGAACAGGAATTCAAGTTCCTGGCTCAATACTGCTGCTCCTGCTTTTCCTTCAAGAAGCATGTGATCAATGAGTTTTGCTATTCCTGTTATATCTGCATATATAATTATTGCCCTGAAATTTCCAAAGTACTGTTTTAATATAAATTGCTTCAAGATGAAGTGAGGAATAAAATTCCTGTTTTTCCTTGATTTCATTGCACTCCTTGTTTCCTTATATTAAGATATGCAGTGAGTTTGTGTTTTTTTTGTCAAGAGCTGTTTGAAATTAAGTGTGGAAAAACCTTTTTAATATGGTGGATTGAAAGAAAGTGATAATATTCACATGAAAAAGTTTTATTGAGAAAGTAAAATTTATATCGTTCAAGGAATTAAGTTTGATTTTCAATATCGACATTGATTTATCCGCATTCATGCTTCAAGGATATATTTTTTTAGCAAGAAGAATAAAAATTCCTTGACTTTTTAGTTTTTTTCTACCTCTCAGTAATATTTGGAAATTTAATAATCTCGGAATTATGTAAAATATGCAAAATGCATATTTCATAAAGATTTGAAGGAAATGCAGGAGGTAATATGAGAATTTTAATAATTATCTTATTTCTGCTATACTTGAATAATCTTCTCTTTTCAGCGCCAGGGGATTTGATATGGAAGTATGAGACAGGTGATAATATTTACTCCTCACCTTGTGTCTCAGATGGAGTTGTTTATTTTGGGAGTGATGATCATTATCTTTATGCAATAAACTGTTCTGATGGAACTCTTAAATGGAGATATAGGACAGGTGATGAAGTTGACTCCTCACCTTGTATCTTAGATGGAGTTGTTTATGTTGGGAGTGATGATAGTTATCTTTATGCAATAAACTGTTCTGATGGAACTCTTAAATGGAGATATTTAACGAAAAATGTTATTTACTCCTCACCTTGTGTTTCAGATGGAGTTGTTTATGTTGGAAGTCAAGACCAGTATCTATATGCAATAAATTGTTCAGATGGAGCTTTTAAATGGAGATATTGGACATATATTCTTACTTCATCACCTTGTGTCTCAGATGGAGTTATTTATATTGGAAGTTTGTCTTGCGAGATTTATGCAGTAAATAGCTCAAATGGAAAACGTAAATGGAGATATCAGACAAGCGCTTGGGTTAATTCTTCTCCTTGTGTTTCAGATGGAGTTGTATATATTGGAAGTAATGATAATTATCTTTATGCAATAAATTGTTCTAATGGAACTCTTAAATGGAGATATCAGACAGGTCATTATGTTTACTCCTCTCCTTGTGTCTTAGATGGAGTTGTTTACGTTGGGAGTGATGATAATTATCTTTATGCAATAAATATCTCTGATGGAACTCTTAAGTGGAGATATCAAACAGGATCTTATATTAGTTCTTCTCCTTGTGTTTCAGATGGAGTTGTATATGTTGGAAGTAATGATAATAATCTTTATGCAGTAAACTGCTCAGATGGATCTCTTAGGTGGAGATTTGGAAGTATACATAGCATTGAAAACTTAATAGGTATTTCCTCTTCCCCTTGTGTTTCAGATGGAGTTGTATATGTCGGAAGTAATGATGATAACCTTTATGCCATAGAAACTTATAAAGATGGCTTTAGGGATAAAAAAACAGATATTAAAATTCCAGCTAAATCTTTCTCCATATCTCCCAATCCCTTCTCCTCCCACCTGTCAGTAACTCTACCATCCTCAGGAGCTGTATATTCCCTTACTGGTCAGCTGATTATGAAGTTAGATAAAGGAAAGCATTCTATAGACACAAGTAAATGGAGAATGGGAGTTTATATTGTGAAGTGCAATAATAAATCAAAAAGAATTATAAAGATGTAGGGAGGTAAAAATGAAAGCATTATTGATCTCTATTTTCATTCTTTTTTCAATAGGATTTCTTTTCTCAGCTCCCGGAGATTTGATATGGAGATATCAAACAGGTTCTGGTGTTCATTCTTCTCCTTGTGTCGCAAATGGAGTTGTTTATGTTGGAAGTGATGATTCTTATCTTTATGCAATAAACAGCTCAGCTGGAACTCTTAAATGGAGATATAAGACAGGTGATCGGGTTTACTCTTCTCCTTGTGTTTCAGAAGGAGTTGTTTACGTTGGAAGTGAGGATGATTATCTTTATGCAATAAACTGCTCAGATGGAAGTCTTAAATGGAGATAACAGACAGGTGGAATGGTTGAATCTTCTCCTTGTGTTTCTGATGGAGTTGTTTATATTGGAAGTAGAGATGATTATCTTTATGCAATAAACTGCTCTGATGGAACTCTTAAATGGAGATATAAGACAGATTTTTGGATTTACTTGTCCTCTCCTTGTGTTTCAGATGGAGTTGTCTATGTTGGAAGTTGTGATCATTATCTTAATGCAATAAACTGCTCAACAGGAACTCTTAAATGGAAATATAAGACAGGTAGTTGGGTATATTCTTCTCCCTGTATCGCAGTTGGAATTGTTTATGTTGGAAGTGATGATTATTATTTATATGCAATAGAAACCTATATTAATACTGGTTACAGTAGTAACAAATCAACATCTTATATTCCATCCAAATCCTTCTCCATTTCTCCCAACCCCTTCTCCTCCCGCTTGTCACTCTCCCTGCCATCTTCAGGGGCTATCTATTCTTTGACTGGGCAACTAATAATGAAACTAGATAAAGGCAAGCATTCTCTTGATACAAGCAGCTGGAAACAGGGAGTTTATATTATTAAGACAGGGAAGGAATGCAAGAGGGTGGTGAAGGTAAGGTAGTAAGTGGAAACAAGGAATGAGACCCTGAAACAAGTTCAGGATAACAACTTGATATAACTTCCCCATAAGTCAGTCCATGATGTCTATGGGCTATATTAAATTCACAGCAAGACTCTTCTTGACAAAAAACTTATATATCGAATTCATATTTTTTTTTAAATGAGGTTCAGATGAGAAATACAATTATCCTTATTCTATTCGCAGTTAGTCTTGTTTTTGCAGCAGTCCAGAAAGGAGATCCTGCCCCTGACTTCAAGCTGCACTGCTTTGGCAAGAAAAAGGAATACAAACTCAGCGATTACAAAGGAAAGGTCATTGTCTTAACCTGGTTCAGTCCTTTTTGTGTCTATTGCAGACAGGAAATAAAATGGCTGGACAAGCTAGCCCTTGATTACAAGAAGTCTAATGTAGTTTTCTTCCTGTTGTATTATAATAGCAGGCAATCAGTAAAACCTTTCCAGGAAAAATGCAAAAACCTTGTTTTTCTTGATGATTCAAACAATGTTGCATGGAAATCCTATGTTTTCAACAAATTCCTTCCAGTGAATTATATAATAAACAAGGAAGGAAAAGTCTCTCTAAGAACGAATTCAATAAGCCAGAAGGAAATGAAGCAAACTATCGACGAGCTGAAATAAACAAGGAGGAGCAATGAAAAATGCTATTGTCTTTGCTATCTTGATAACATCCATTCTTGCAGCAAAAGGACCTAATCTTGGAGATGAAGCACCAGCTTTCACTCTATGGGACTTTGATTCAACCAAATTCTATAAGTCAAGGGATTACAAAGGTTATGTAATTGTCATGAACTGGTTTTCTCCTTACTGAAATTCATGCTGCGAGGAGTTACCCTGGCTGGACAAACTTGCAAAAGAGCTAAAGCAGAATTATCCCTCAAGTATCTGGTTCTGTCTTTTCTACGATAGCAAGAGCTCTGTAAAACCATTCAAGGAAAAATATACTAATCTTGTCTTTCTTAATGATTGTGCGGATCAAGCATGGAACAGATACTCTTATAATGAATATATTCCATTGAATTACATTGTCAATGGAGCTCACAGGCTTTACTGGAGAGATAACAGTACGAATTATGAAACAATGAAAGCAAAATTCCTTGAAGCCTATGAAACTGACATTCCAAAGACTACATGGGGTGCAATCAAGAAGCTAAATAAAAAGTAGTATAAGAAATATCATCGTAGCATTCTCCAGCACAACAAGAAATATCTTGTACTTGAATGGATAGGTTTTCTTTTTTAAAGAATAAATCATGAATGATATTCCGGACTGTATAATACTAAGAGATACAAAGAGATAGAAAAACGTCGAGAACACTTTGACATTTAGAAGCAGAAGTATCAATGCTGCTGAAATGAATGTTATAGTATATTTGAGAAATTTCACTGGCATCACTGGAAATGTAATTATTCTCAAGCCTTCTGAAGCGATATCTGCTTTATATTTCCTTATTGTGTAATCAATCAGGAACAAAAAGAGAAGCAATACTGCGAATGGCAGCATGTTATATTTCAAATAAAGCAGTGAAAACAGCTTGAGAATCTCAATGGAAATTCTCCTGTCAGATTTCTTTTCTTCTAACTTCTTGTCTTTCATCAACTTAATGTTTTCAACTGTCTTGCTGCTTAAGCCAAGACTATCTATTTCCTTGAAATCCTTAATTCCCTTGTTATCAATGACTTCAAGCAATTTGACTATCTCATCGTGCCTTATTCCAGATATTGATTTCAAGTCACCATAAGTTGCTGCATTCAGGTTGAATGAATGTGGAGTACCTACAGTTTTTGTTCCAGGGAAGAAGAGCCCGTAACCTCCTAATACACAATCGCTTGTAAGTTTAATCTGCTGAGCTGGAATAATGCTGAAATCATATCCTGTAGCATTATGATAAATTTCCTTGATTCTCTTCTCATCTTCAGGGAAAAGAGTTGAATAATGCCAGACAAATTCATGCAAAAGATATGAGTTAACTGCTTTGAAATCAAGCATATAAAAAGCTGCGTATAATTTCAAGCGGACATTATGGTATTTACTGAAAACCTCCTTCAGTTTGTCTTCATCAAGACTTCTGTTTCCCGGAAGAAAGCTCCTGTAAAAGTCCGCATCTACATAATTGCTTGCAAGAACTGAATCTGTAAGGCATTCATGAAAGAAATACGCACAAACACCTGTAGAAGAAAGTGCTTGTTGAAGATTCTTGTTTTTATCAGTGTATTCTGGAGGCATAATCCATTGATACTGAAGAATTTCCGACGGTGAATATGAGGATCTTATTCTTTCTGGAATAACTGTTTTCTTAAGGAAAAGATTATTCTTTGTTCCTGAAATAACAAGAGGTTTCAGATAAAAAGCCATCCACATGAAAGAGCCATATCTGTAAACTCCCAATCTCAACGTAGAGAAAGATTTATTGAAATCCTGAAACACCTGCCATTTATTGGGATTTCCAAAGTCATTTATCCTGAAATCTTTCATTCCCCTGTCCTTGAAGGCAGAATCCATTGATTCCCATGTATATACATAGTTAGCCCATGCGAAACCTTCCCTTAATGCAAGTGAAGGATCAGTTATTGCATTAATGAATGGTATTGTCGAGTATCTACCTTCAAGCAAGGGAGTATCCTTGTTTACAAGAGACATTCCAAGTCTTGACAGCCAGACAGGAAGCTCAAGTGTCATATTATAATATGAAGGAATTGTATCCAGTTTCTCCTTGCTTTGCAAACTCAATGCAACAGAATATTTAAGGAAATCAGTCTTGTAGTCACTGCTTTTCACTTTCACATCCCTGACTATCCCATTACTGGCATATGGATTGATAATTATATTCAAGGTCTCCATAGAGTTAGTCAATTTCTTGTTAAAGGCAAAGCAGGAAAGCATCTTGTACATGGATGCACTTTCCCATAAAGGTGAATGTTCCAGATGCCAGATGATGTTTGAAATTCTTGCATCCTTATATCCTGCAATAATATAATAAGATGGGGATTCTCTCTTTTCAGGTATCAATATCTGATATGATAACTCATTGTCAGAAAAATTCCCCGACTTGTTCATATCTGCAGAAATACTTAATGCAAGATAATAAACAAGTACCAGTAACATTACTTGCTCTGAAGAACTATTTTTTCAATAATGCTTCCAATGGAAAGGCTGAAACCTGATGCATAGAGATTAAGCTCCCCCTGTTTGGTGAAATAAATGTATGTTGGATAAGAACTTATAAGAAAATCCTTGTTCAATCTTTCATTCTCTCCTACCCACATTATCTTGTTAGCCATCTCCCCAAGCAGTTTCTTGAAATGATCTGCATCACTGCTTTTTGTAATCATTTTTATTACAATTCCCTTTTCATGCAGAACCTGCAAGGTTTTCCTGAGGCTGTTTATTGCAGAAGTACTTGCCTCATTGTCCTTTCTTATGAAAACAAGCAATAAACCTTTCTTTTTCCATTCACCTTTTATTATATCAGGTATCTGACTGCTTTTGTGCCAGCTGAAATCCTCCATGCTCTTGAGGCAGAAATCATCCTTGCTTATTGCCTTGTCAGGCAACGTTATATCAATATTCATCTTGTTTTTCGAAGAAGGGTTGTACTTGAATGGAATTGCTCTTATATATGCATCACCATGAACATTTCTTTGCCCGTAAACAAGAACATGCTCTGATGGGGAGAGATTGAAATTGTATATCCCGCCATCAAAAGTATCAGGCTCTGCCTCTTCAAAATTGCCTTTCTCGAAATGTGAAATCGTGAAATCATAATAATATCTATGGGATTTCCCCAGTTTCTCCTCTTTCTGCCGAAATTCGATATGCAATGCAGCCTTAGGTTTATATATATTTTCCTGCTTATCTTCTTTTTTACCAAGCAGTTCTGGATTTTTGGGATAAAGTGGATTGAAAGTATTGTTATGATAATATTCAGCCCATTGCTTGTTTTCAGAAAGTCTCGCTGGAATTCCTGCTGAACGAAGCATTCCTACTGCAAGCACTGCAAGCTGCTTTTTTGAACCGCATTTAAGGAGTGTCATGTCACCTGCATTCGGAAAATCACCAAAAATATAATCAGGGTCTATCTCCTTGCAGTTGCTGTTTATCCATTCGTTTATTTCCTTCACTCTCTCGGCAATTGTATTGGATTTCAAGGACTGCTGAGCATCAAGACATTTCTTTCTCCATCTGAGGCTGGATTCAAGATAAATCCTTGGCTGCAGAATGTAATTAGTGTAAATGCTGTCATGATAAGATCTTGTGTATTTCATTGAAAGAATTATATGCTCCTTCAATTCGTCTGGTTGTATTGTTGCTATATCCTTGTCTGCCATGATGTTTATTATTTTCTTGAATTCCTCCCTTTGTTCCGGGCTCAATGTCCTGTACATCTCCAGAAGCAGGGGAAGGTTTCCACCGCAATCCTTAAGCAAATCATACGTTTTCGTTTTTTCAGTGAACTCTTTCCCAAGAGTTGTTCTGTACGATTGCCAGTCTTGCTCTTTCAGTTTCCTTTTGTTTTCAATATTTTTTATATCTCCCTGAGTGTAACGATTATCAGGGGAGGTTTTTTCAGGTTTAACTCTTATTACCCTTAACCATCCTTCATCTCGGAGAGGTTTGGGTTTGTATTTTATTACAATCGGGTTTTCCCTTGAAGGTTGTGAAATTTTCTTCCAGTCATAAAGATTTGGCATTTTATCATCCCATATAAGAAGATAGTAATCTCCTTGATTTACATAGAATTGTGCTTCCCCATTTGCATCAGTTTTCTGGGAATACAAAAGCCTTATGTTTGCAAAATTGTATACATTTATTGAAATCTTGAAACCAGTAGCAGCTTTGCCCTTTTCATCAAGAATCTTTATTTTAAGTGGCTGCTTGTAATCAGGTGATGCAAGTATTGAATATGTAAGACCCTTCTCTATAACCTTTTCATTTTCCATTTCCTTGTACTTGCCGAAAACTGGTGTTACAAGAACTGCAGCTCTCTTCCTGCTTTCACTGAACCATGCCTTGTTCAGCGACGTAAGCTCTCCAGGACCCAGGTCATACCATCTCCCTTTTACATAAACCTGAACCCAGGAATGATTTGAATCAGTGAATGTCCAGTATGGAGTATAGCATTGCCTTGTTGGAATACCAACTGTTCTTGCTGCCGCTATGAAAAGAATTGTTTCTTCTTCGCATCTTCCATAGCCTCTCTTGATTGTAGATAATGGTCCCTGATCATATCTTTCAGTAGGTTTGTATGTCATTTTTGATGCAACCCACTCATTTACAAGATATACTGCTTCCTCAGAATCATTCGTATTCTCAAGCAACTTGAAAAGTTCTCTGGAGTATTCCCCCCTGAAATCCTCGAAAGGTTCCTGGGTAGCCCTGTATGGAAGAACATAATGCTGGAACATTTCTTTCGAGAGCTCCCTGCACCAGGGAAACTTGTTTCTTGCATCAACAGCAACTTTTATCTGTGTTGCAAACTCCTGAGGTGTCATTCTTACCCGATCACCTGGTGTTATATTGGATGCAAGAAAATAGAAAGCTTCTTTCTCCTCTGCAGTCTGCATCATTGCATATGTATCTGACAGAAGTGATGCAGGATCTCCATAATCATTATTGGCTTTCTCGAATGCAGGTTTGTAATCAGGCGGTGCGTTTTCAATCCATGGTTCAAGCGAGCCCATAAGGCTCCCGATAATAATAAGTATTAAAGTATTCATGTAGATTCAAGTCAATATAATGCAGTTTTTTGGCAAGAGGATAATCAACTGAAGTATGACCATCTTTCCTGATGAACTCATTCTGTCGAGATAAGAGAAAAACAAGGCAATGCGCAGGATATTTGAGGACTTTTGATCTCAAAATGCGCAGGATATTTGAGGAGCCAT
>JAFGND010000018.1 GCA_016927185.1 Candidatus Coatesiibacteriota bacterium | reverse complement strand
GAATGAATAATCAACAAGGAAAGCCCCTGTTTCCATAACCAGGGAGTCTGTCTTGAAAGAGGCAGATTTCCCTGAAATGGAAGAGAATCTTAACAGTTTCTATTGAGATTCAAAAAAGCATTGTTCAGCATGGCAGGAGAGGGATTGATAATCTATCCCAGAAGACTAATGGACTGAGTTGTGGGGAAGTTATATTAATGGAAGTATTGGCGAAGAGACAATATATCTAGGGACTTAAGGAAACAAAAGTTATTTCCAGGATTAATGAAAACTAATTCGCACAAGGATAAAGTCCTGGTTTCATGATAACACAATAATTAATCCAATATATCCTCCGGTAAGGTTGAGATTTATAAAATTCTTGACTGGACTTACCCTTTTTTACAAGCTGCAACTATAATCAAAGAAAGGAAAATATGCAGAACATAGAAATTAAAATAGCGCTGGAAAGTGGCGGTAATATTATTCTGGAGCTTTATCCAGAGATTGCTCCTAAAACAGTATCCAATTTTTTAAAACTGATAAAACAGAATTTTTATGATGGCATTATCTTTCATAGAGTAATACCTGATTTCATGATACAAGCAGGATGTCCTGAAGGAACTGGTTTTGGAGGATCCCAGGAATTGATTTTTGGTGAGTTTGATTCAAATGGTTTCAGCAATCCCTTGAAGCATACAAAAGGAGTTATTAGCATGGCTAGAACCAATGAACCCAACTCAGCTTCCAGTCAATTCTTCATAATGGTTGCTGATTGTGAACACCTTGATGGGAAGTATGCCTCATTTGGCAAGGTAAAAAAGGGATATGAATATTGCGAGAACATTTCAAAGGTTAAAAGAGACAGTAAAGATAAACCTTTTGCTGAGCAGAAAATCAAGACAATAAGGATTCTATGAAGCTATATGCTGAGGATGTAAGATCTGGAAGAATCTTGAAAGACAAGGAAACAGATCCTTTTCATGGACTTGCCCAGTTTTATACTTCACCTTGGCTTCATGAGGAAGCTCTTAATCAAGTATGGGCTCATTCCCTTACAATAATTTTGATAACGGTTTTTTTAAGAATACTTTACAGAAAGATTAAAAGAAAATGCAAATAGATCCTTTATACAGAACTATCAGGGAAGAAGAAGTACCAAATATACTTTTCAATCTGGGAATTCTTGACAGGGAATCTCTGGACAAGATAAAGAGACAGTCACAATTCACTGAAGATACTTTCCTTCAGGTGATTTTGCAATCAAAGGTGATTACTGAGGAAAAACTCATGAGAGGTCTTGCGCACTATCTTAATCTGCCATTCGTGATAATAGATCCCCTGGACCTTGATATAGAAATAATAACAAAAACAATACCTGCACAGTTTGCAAAAAAACATAAGATGATTACCCTGGATTCTGATGACAAGTCAATACAGATTGCTACCGCAAATCTTTGGGACAGAACTCCTCTTGATGATTTGGCATTCCTGACTGGCAAGGATGTAAAAGTTGTTATATGTACTGAAACAAATCTAGAGCAAATAATAATGCATTTCTATGGACTTAAAAGCAGTGTGAAGGCTGCTGAAAAACAGTTTACCAATAATGAAATCGACCTTGGAAACCTTGAGCACTATGTCCACTCTAAAGTAACTGGCCACCTTGAACCAACAGACCAGCCGATTGTAAAAACAGTCAATCAGATAATGCAGATGGCATTTACACAAAGAGCTAGTGATATTCATATAGAACCGAAAAGGGAATCAATCCTGATAAGATTTCGCATTGACGGTGTTTTGCATGATATTCATGTCTTGCCGAAGATCATTCTTAATCCTATTATATCGAGAATCAAGATAATGGCAGGTCTTGACATAACCTTGAAAAGAGAACCTCAGGACGGCAGATTCAAGACAAACCATAAGGAGAATGAGGTTGAAATTCGTGTAAGCACTGTACCTGTAGCTTTTGGCGAAAAAGTTGTATTGCGTCTGCTAAATCCAGAGATTTTTGTTACAAATATAAGAGAACTAGGGCTTAATGAAGAAGACCTGTCTTCACTGGAATCCTTTCTCAAATACAGTTATGGAATTATACTTGTATGCGGTCCAACAGGTGCTGGAAAAACGACAACTTTATATTCTGCTCTTCAATACCTGTCAAGCCCTGAAAAAAACATTGTCACTGTTGAAGATCCTATTGAATTCGTATATGGGGATTTCAATCAGATTGCAGTCAGACCAAATATAGGGATAACCTTTGCTTCAGTAATAAGAACCATATTAAGGCAAGATCCCGATATAATAATGATAGGAGAGATCAGGGATACAGAGACTGCACAGTCTGCAATAAGAGCTGCTTTAACTGGTCATCTTGTTCTTTCTTCCATCCACACCAACACTGCAGTATCAAGCATAACGCGATTACTTGATATGGGGGTAGAGAGCTATCTCCTGTCATCAACGATAGTGGGGGCGATTTCACAGAGACTTGTCAGGACAATCTGCCCACATTGCAAGCAAGAATATTCTCCTGATGGAGAGGAAAGGGAATTACTTGAATTCCATCAGATTAAGACAGACAAGCTATATAAAGGGAAAGGCTGTTCTCTGTGCCGTCATACAGGTTTTTTTGGTAGAATTGGCATATTTGAAGTATTAACTCCAAATCTTGTATTCAGAAAAGCTATTCATGCAAAAGCGACAACTGAAGATTTATTCAAGATAGCAAAAGATAATAATTTCAGAGCTTTGTTTATAGATGGGAAATCTAAGGTTTTGAATGGAATTACTACATTTCAGGAATTGTTAAAGGTAACTACATCACTAGAAGCGGAATAATGAAGGCAGAACAAATAGGGAAGCATTTCGACAAAATAGCTAAAGATTATGATTACTGGAAGAATAAAGCTGATTACTATTATTCAGGCATTCAGAAGGTTTTGTCAGGAATAATTCCTCCCGGCTCAGAGGTACTTGATGTTGGATGCGGTACAGGAACTTTATTGAATTGCGTCAAGCCTTCATTAGGAGTAGGTATCGACTATTCCAGCGAAATGCTTAAAAAGGCAAGACAGAAATTTCCTGAACTTTTATTTTTAAGAGCTGATGCACAGAGAATGATTTTAGGAAAGAAATTCCAATATATTATAATGGTTGATATAATTGATCATGTACCTGATGTAGCTAAAATGATATCATGTGTTCCAGATTTGCTTTCAGAAAATGGACAATGTATCCTGACAAGCGTCAATCCTTTCTGGGAGCCAATTTTCTGGATAAGCGAAAGATTGTCTCTCAAGATGCCTGAAGGGGATCACAAATTCCAGTCATCAGGCAGAATAAGGAAGATAGTTGAAGATAATAATCTTGAAGTTGTCAGGCATGGAAGAATGATGCTTATTCCAAAGGAAATACCTTTGGTAAGCGATTTTGTAAACAAAATAGCACCTTTCTTGCCAGTAATAAAAAATCTATGTTCTACCTGGTTCATAGTAATAGAACACAAGCATGCCGAGAAAAAGAAAGGCTGTGTGCTTAAATTCAGCGATTGATTTTTACGAAAACCTTACTTTTTCCTATTCCGATTTAACAACCTTTCTGATGATATTATCAAACTTGATTATATAAACTCCATCTGATAAACTGCAGTTGTTTTTATCTTTAAAACTCCATTCCCAGATGCCTGTTTTTCCCGTTATTTTATCTGAATAGACCAGCCTTCCTGAAATATCGTAAATGTTCACCGGAGTATCAGGTTTTATATCATTATACTTGATTTTAACTGATACAGATGAAGGATTTGGAAATGGCATCCCGATAAAACACTCTGGCATGAATTTTCCTGTATTCCTGTACTTGAAACCAGATGATTCCGTACTTATTACATAGATATCAAGATTGCTGTCTTGCTCACCATGAAATGCTATGAATAGTCTGTTGTTTTCCTTGAATAGTTTTGGACATGAGCCATTATAAGGTAAAATAAGGGTATCTGGAGAAGAAAACCCTCTTCCATCAGTCCATGTTGTAATAAAATGCTCATTTCCATGCATTTTCCTTCCGAATATCAAATGAACAAATTCACCATCTCTCACAATATCAATATCTGTTGGATTCAAGAAATTATCAGTTATCTTGTAAGATTGATTCCAGGTATGAGGAAGTCCTTCTATTGCATATAGTTCTGTTCCATCAGTTCCTAATGACTTCACAATTATCATGATTTTTCCACTCGGTAGTGAAATTCCAACTGGTTCCTTGTATCTTGAATTAGCTGGAAAAGGAATCTGCTCTTCACTATCCCAGCTGTCATTGTTATATACTCTGATATGAACCTTGTTATTATTAATGAAGCATAAAATCGGTTTGTTATTATGCAGGAAAAGAAAGGGATTTTTGCATATATCATTGGCTGAGGTCAGAAAAGACATGCTTCCCCATGAAGTGCCATTTCTTTTTTTGTAAGCAATACTGCCTGTACCTTTTCTGTATGTAACCCATACAAGGTGTATATCATTATTATCGTCAAACAAAGCTTTAGGATAAAGATCATAACCGCGAGCGGTTTCTATGAAACTTGCTGATGCTGACCATCTGTTTGTATATGTCTTTGTAGCAAGATCATAACTTGAGTTGCTTGCATTATATTGAGACCAGATCAATGCAGGGTTTTGCCCATTTTTACAGGCTATCGCAGGCTTTACTGACCAGTATTCAGATAGATAAACTGGATTATCAGACGACCATGTTCCATTTTCCAGGATTGAATAATATAAATCAGCCCTTACTTCCCTTCCTGATTCCCAAATCAGCATTGGTTTTCCTTCATTTGTTAATCCCCAGACAGGATTCGCATCACTGCTTGCATGTGAAGTTATCCTTACTGGTTCACTCCAGGAAAAATTATGTTTCGCCTTGCTGCCTGTACTACATTTATATCTTCCCATTTTGCCATTATTTTTATATACAAGTGTTGGATCCCCAAGTATTGCATTCCCGTAAAACCACTCTCTTGATTCTTCATTATACTTTATTGCCCAGTTTTTGAAGGATTCTCCAAATGGCTGATTGTCAGCAATTTCTGCAAAAAAATCCTGGAATTCAAGCATTGAACCTGACTTAGCTGCTCCTACTGCAACCAAACCATATTCCTCACCAAAGATATACCAGTTTCCAAGGCAATCATTTTCTACAAATCTGACATTTGAACATGCAAACAGATTATAAAAGAAAGCTTTTGGATGAAGATTGAAGATTTCTACATTAGTCACGCTTCCCTTGTATGAAGTATTGTTTGCTCTGAATGTGTGAAGCCATGGACAGCTATGAGCCATGATCATTGCCCATTCATATCCTTCTGAAAGCTCAGCTTTCCACCTTGCCGCATTATAGTTATTCCCTGATTTACATACCTTAAGATTAGATGCCCCATAAAGATAACTCATTCCTTCTTCCGCATCAGGTCCTGCCCAGTCATGCCAGTCATCATCTATCATCAAGATTGCCTTGTAAGGCAGTTTCAAATCCCCTGTCCTGTATGCATGATTTTTCAGAAAATAATCTTTCAATAATTGTATTTCATCTCCCCAAGTAAGATTTGCAGACCATAATCTTCCCGTCCAGATTTCTGGAGTTACATCTCCAGTATGTTTATCATAAATCCCGTCACTATTTGAATCCGTCCAGACTCCATTCAAATCAGTATAAAACAATTCAATAGGGAATTCTTCGTTATCTTCCCTGTACCATGCTACAGGTAATTCACCTATCAGAATTGCCCCTTCAAGATTTGAGGATAGATAAGAAGCAATTTGAGCTCGCAATTCTTCTGCATCTCCTCCTGTCCAGATTATAGTCTGAACCGTATATCCCTCATTTTCAAGATCGGCCTTGAAAGTATTCAATTCTGTTGCCAGGGGAGATTGTAAATAATCAGCTATCACCAAGACAAGCAAACCATCTGCTCTCTTGTCAGATTTTGGTGATAAATATGTTGGATAACCGGTTTTCAATAATCTGGAGTGATTACTCAGAAAGGAATTATATGATAAAGGTTTTCTTCCCAGAGGATCTGTCCATTTCAAAGTCTTATCTGGAATTGCATTCAAGATACAAAAAAAGACAAGTAAAATGATAATGCTATATTTCACAATCAACCTCCTTGAATTTATAACTTAGTCCTGATCTTGTCATTATTGAGAAAATTATAACAAATCCTTATGGAATAGCATGTATAAGATTCTCTAAATGCTGTTTGCATATTGCAGAATCTATGATTATTACCTTGGTAACCTCCAGAATCTGATGGTTTGATCATCACCTCCAGAAACTGCAAAAAACCTTTTGGGAGTAAGATCCACAGTTTTGACAGAAGATTCGTGTCCTGTAAATGTAATAATTAGCTCTTGGTTTGTCAAATCCCAGTATTTAACACAGTTATCCTTTCCACCGGAAATAAGATAGTTACCATCTAGGGATATTGATATTGACAGAATGGATGCATTATGTGCTTTTTCGATAGTGAAAATAGGCGTTGTCTGGCTTGTTCTCCAGTATCTGATGGTGCTGTCATTGCTGGATGTAGCAAAGTAATTCCCTGCAGAAGCTCTGTTAAGACAAATACATCTCACTTCACCTCTATGACCTGTAAATGTTGCTGTTGGAAGAACACTGTTGTCACCAAGATTCCATAATTTGACATCATTGTCTGATCCAGCTGTTAATGCATAATTAGAAACCAACGTGAATTCACAAGCATTGACATATCTTGCATCAACAAGTTTTGCTTTTAAGCATTCTCCTGTGTTCAGATCCCAGTATTTCAAGATACCAGCGTCTCCTGCAGACAATGCAAAATTCTGGTCTTTGAACAAGCTTATTGATCTTATGGAGCTTGTTTGATCGAATTCTCTTGTTTTATTTCCTGAATTGAAATCCCAATATATCATTTTGCTATCACCTGAACCGGAAAGTCCTCTATTTCCATCATCAAATATTTTCACAGAATTCACTGATTGTTTGTGACCTTGATAATCATTTACTGGAACGAAATCAGGTAAATGCCATCGTTTTACTATATTACTATTACCTCCAGCCAAGAGATAATCCTTGCTTAAGCTAACAGAATTTACAGAAAAACTACCATAAGGTTTGTCTATTGTCTTCAACAATCCTGGAATAAGTTTCAGTTTTCCGTCAGAGTAATCATATGAAGTATCAGGATATGCAATACTCAATTTCAATCTGTGAATTGCCTGTCTTGCTATATTTATTATACCTTTTTGATAAAGAGTATGTCCGTCATCTATCACTGCCTTGATGTAAAGAGTATCTGTTGACATAGTATCGCAAGTCCATTTATAAAACTGATCACTTGCTTTTATATTCTCAGCAATCAGACTTTCTCCACCAGGAATATCATCTTTGTCAGTGTACAGAGAAACATACGTACTTTCCGGTTTATCTGACTTGAATTCCCATCTTATATCATAATACTCAAGCGCTGAGTCGTTAGCTGCCGATGGTTGCGTTACATTTATTGTAGGAGGCTGGTATTCATCATGGCTAATGAATACTCTTGCATCTGAATAATCATATGCTGAATCAGGTTTTTTTAGTTTTGCAGATTTTATTCTTTGTTGATTTCCAACCTTGATTCGGGTAATGCGCTTACCTAATAGGTTATCATCCAGCATTGCAAGAATATAATAACTTCCCTCATTCACACCTCTGCAATTCCAGAGAAAATATCTGTCATTAGCCTTTATATTCTCTTTTATCGAAACCTCATCACCATTCTTTATTCCATCTTTGTCATAATACAAACTGACAACTGGATTTGAACTTCCTGGAGCATTGAATTCCCATCTTATTGCAAGCAAAGAATCAACTGTAGTATCCCTGTTTCCAGGTTCAGTTATTCTTATCCATAATTTATTGCTGTCAGGAATAGTAGTGAAATCCCATATTGGGCCTTCTGTCTGGTTCCCTCCAGTATCATATGCAACAATTTTCCAGTAGTATTTTGTGGAGTATTCTAGTCTTTGTTTAGGTGTATAGTATTTAAAGTCACTCTTATCCGCGAAAGTGGGATTGCTTTCTTTTCCAAAATAAACAAAGTACCATAGGGAATCCTTAAGAGCTTTTGAATTTTTCCTGAAAAGATTTGCTGAATTAAGAATTACCTTCCCGGGAATCAAGAACATTGGCAATGAATCTGGATCTTCACATTCCCAGGCAAGTTTGGTATCTAGCGGAATGTTTTGTGCATGATTCGCCGGGGATGGATCATGAGGAGGATTTGGAGACTTATTCTGTGATTTATTAGTGGTAAACCTCCATATATTGCTTTTTTCACTTGTTCCTCTCTGGCTGTTAGCAACTATCTGCCAGATATACTTCTTATCTTCAGCAAGTTCATTGACTGTAAATCTTGTACTGTCAATATTTTCGGTTATTTTTTTCATGTGTCCCTCAAGCCCGAAATATACATCATAAGTGGTTTTCCAGCCTGAAGGATTTCCCAGTCTCCAGCTCAAGGTAATCATATTTACGCGGTAATTTGCTGAAGAATCAGGATATTCCAGTATTGGAAAGTCATATGGTCCTTTATAGTTGTTGCCATCAGGATCAAAAGGATTATCCCTTTCACCACATGTAAACAGAATTAATGAAAGGAATACAATTAGTAATAATTTAAATAAGTTCTTTTTTTGCATAATTTACTCCCTATTTATAAACAGTTATTAACTGCTGTCCAGGACATTGATTGCAGAATTTTTCGTCTTGCCTGAAATACTTCTTGCCGCATTTGGGACATACTTTATAAGCAAATTCCTTCTGGGATTTCTTTTCCTCTGGAACATATACATGTTTTGCAGCAACAGGAACTTCATGCTTCTGCGCCGTTTTCTCTATGGTCTTTTTAATTGTTTCATCCTTTTTCTTTTCATCTTTCTTTGCTTCGTTTGCAGATTCATTCTCAGTCTTCTTGGTCTCCTTCTGTTCCAGCATTGGAATATTTGGTATCTTGAGATTCATGACGAAATAATCAAGATTTACTGAACTAGTTTGCCATGGTTTCCATATTATCAGCAAATATGCTGAAACTACAACTAGAACAACTATGATTGCAGGCAAAAGCCAGTTATTTCGCTTGCCCAGATAAACTTCCCTTGTTTCATTTATACTATCGATAATAGGCCTGGGATCCATTCTCGTGATTATTTCCTCCTGGATATCCTCTTTTACTGTATGCTGGTTTTCTGAAACTTGCACTGACTTGCCAAATGAAGGTGATTTTGGAGGAAGTGTCTTCTTGTCTTCCTTATTCATGCTTTTCAGGACTAATTCTCCAAGTTCCCTGTTGAAATCCTTTTTTAAGGGGAACATGTAATCTATTATATTCGTGATTTCCTTGAGATCATTGAATCTGTTTTCAGGTGCTTTTTCAAGACATTTCAAGGTCATGCTTTCAAACCAGGCAGGAACTGAAGAATCATGAAAACTCAATGGTTTGGGATTCTCATGTACATGCTTGTACATCAAAGCCATATAAGAATCTGAAGTAAAAGGAGGCTTTCCAGTAACAAGCTCATATGTGATAACTCCTAAAGCATAGCAGTCTATCCTGTGATCCTGAGTAAGATTTGAATCTATTTGCTCGGGTGACATGTACGATGGGGTACCATGAACTTCTCCTGATTTGGTGAATTTTGTGCTGGACAAGGCTTTTGACAAACCGAAATCAGTAATCAGGCATGATCCCTGGCTATTTATCAATATATTAGCAGGTTTTAAGTCTCTGTGAAACATCTTTAGTGGACCATGATGAGCATAAGATAGTGCTTCTGCTATCTGGGATATTATGCAACAGATGATCCTGAAAGGAAGTTTGTTTTCCTTCATTATCCTGGCAAGCGAGACACCTTCTATCAATTCCATTACGAAATAAATTGCATCTCCCTGCGGATTGAAATCCAGCACTTTTACTATATTGGGATGTTTCAACTGAGCCTGTAGTTTGGCTTCCCTGAAGAAAAATCCAACGAATTCCTGGTCATCTGCATACTGGGGCAAGATCTGTTTTATAGCGACAGTTCTTGAAAGATATGTATCTTCTGCTTCGAAAACTATTCCCATTCCACCTTTTCCTATCAGGCGGATGGTTTTGTATCTTCCATTAGAAGCTTTCAAGATACCCTGATTTATATCGTTCATATACTATTTCAAGAAGAAAGATGTACCAAAAGATGCCAGGCCGAAGCCAATAAATACAAAAGCAGGATTTCTCAAGCTTTGATATTTATCCCAGTATTCCTTTATTTCATCTACCTGTTGTGCATTTGTATACTTTTTGTAATTTGACTCTGCCCCGAGAGCAAATCCAACTCCTGTCAGGAATATTGTAGCTCCCCCATATTTCATGATTTTCACGAAACCACTTTTCTTCTGTTTCTTTGGAACAAAAATATGGAAAACATCCTGTTCTACTCCTGATTCCAATTTCACTGTTGTTTCATATGTTTCATAAGGTTCCAGTATAAACTTTATCTTGTGCTTTCCAGGATCAAGCATTTTTGATACTGAAGGAGTATTTCCAATGGAATAACCATCCAGATGAAGATCAGCTTTTTGTGGTTGAGAATCAAAGTAGAATCTTCCCTGATTTTTATCCAGTTCTCTTTTAAAGACAAGACTATAGCTTTTTTCAATTGTCCTAAGTTCATCAGTTTGTGTCTGATAAAGAAAGTCAATTGTTTCCTCGACAGGTACATAACCCATTTTATATATCCTCATATCATATTTGCCTACAAGAACATTCTGTTTCAAAGGAGTATAACCAATTACCTTATTACTTAAATAGACCTCTGCATGAGAAGGTTCTGATTTTACTTCCAGCAATACATAAAGCCATTTACCACATCCAGAGCAGGCTTTTGCATCGTCCTCATTCTTATGTTTGCAATATGGACAGATTATCTCTGCAAGTAATAATACCGGGAAAAAGAATATTAAAAACAAGGATTTAATCATGATATATTATTCTCCTTTGATTAAGTACAGGCAAGTAAATCAATAAATAATGATAGGTTTTGTCAACTGACTATTAAAGATTTTTGTCAAGATAAAATGAATGACAATAACATAAATAGACATGAGAAAATAGAAGTCCTGAAAATAAACGAAATCTTCTTTATAATGGCTTTCTTGATTTATATTTTAATACTATTTTTCTTGTTTTTAAAGATTATGCTTGATTTGGAAACATGAGAAGTGAATCCTGTGCAGATTAAATCTCTTTAAGAACAGTGAATTGTATTATTTGAATGATTTTATAATTCAATATCGAAAAGGGAAAAAAATGAATAGACTGATACTATTAATCATCTTGGTGTCTTGTTTTGGAAGTATTCATGCAGTAGATGATTTGGAAAGCTACAAAAAACTGCCAGACAGGATAAAGGAAAATTTGGAAGAGGATCAGATAAAATATAAAATGAAAACCTTTTCCTTTATAAAAAAAAGATTATTCAGAGAACTTGGTTATAAGCAAGAATACAAGGAATCTAAGGATGAAGAAGGTGGATATGTTTTCAATGAGTATTCTGTTGCTAATGCTGTAGCTGGAACTCGTATTGTCTGCACAGGAACAATTGTTGAAAATGAAATCAAGTTTTTGCTAGGTCGTAGAAGCATATATAAAGACAAAATGACAAAAGAAGAAATAGGATTGGAACTAGATAATGATGCTGAAAGAAGACGAGTAGTAATCAAGATTAATAAAATCCTTCTGGGTAAGTCTGCTCTTACAGAAAGCAATATGCTTTCTAATATTATAATAAGATCTACACCATATAGTATTGAATCATCCTTGAAAAAAGGAGATGAAGTAATTATCTATACACTTTATGATAAGCACAATCTGTCGAGATAAGAGAAAAACAAGGCAATGCGCAGGATATTTGAGGACTTTTGATCTCAAAATGCGCAGGATATTTGAGGAGCCAT
>JAFGND010000002.1 GCA_016927185.1 Candidatus Coatesiibacteriota bacterium | reverse complement strand
TTTTTTTTTTTTGACTATATGGAGATTTACAAAGAAAGATAATATAAAATCTACCAGAATGTTATTGGGTATAGATTTTTAAAAGTATTGCCAAAAATAAGGAATAAATTCAAGGAGGTTAATATGAAAAGCCTTAATATATTATTATTGTTGGGATTAATTTCTTCTCTTTTTTCTGCTCCAGGGGATTTGATATGGAGATATAAGACAGGAGATGAAGTTCGCTCTTCTCCTTATAATACAAAAGAGGCAATTTATGTAGGAAGTAATGATAACTGCATTTATGCAATAAAGTGCTCAGATGGAAATCTTATATGGAGATATCAGACAGGTGGTGAAGTTTACTCCTCTCCTTATGTTTCAGATGGTGCTGTATATGTTGGAAGTCTTGATCATTATCTTTATGCAATAAATGCAACAGATGGAGTTATTAAATGGAGATATAAGCTGGGTGGAGTTATTGAATCTTCTCCTTGCATTTCAGATGGAGTTGTTTATATTGGCAGTAATGATTATTATCTTTATGCAGTGGATATTATGAATGGAACTCTTAAGTGGAAATATCAGACAAACGGAGTGATTTCTTCTTCCCCTTGTGTTTTCGATGGAAACGTTTATGTAGGAAGTCTTGATTTTTATCTTTATGCAGTTAATGCTTCAGATGGAATCCTGAAATGGAGATATAAAACAGAACGTGAAGTTTACTCCTCACCCTGCATTTCAGATGGAGTTGTTTATTTTGGAAGTGGTGATAAACATCTTTATGCAGTTAATGCTTCAGATGGAACCCTGAAATGGAGATACGGAACCAGTTGGATTTATTCTTCTCCTTGTGTTTCAGATGGAGTTGTTTATATAGGAGGAAGTACTGATCATTATCTTTATGCAGTAAATTCGTCAGATGGAACACTCAAATGGAGATATGAAGCAGGTTGGATTCAATCTTCTCCTTATGTTTCGGATGGAGTAGTTTATATTGGTAGTAGTGATCAACACCTTTATGCAATAAACTGCTCAGATGGAGCTTTTAAATGGAGATATAAGACAGATGATGGTGTTAGCTCCTCTCCTTGTGTCTCAGATGGAGTTGTTTATGTTGGAAGTAATGATACTTATCTTTATGCTATAGAGACCTATGGATATAATGGTTTCAAGAACAACAAAACAGCTTCTTCTCTTCCCTCACCCTCCCTCTCTATTTCCCCCAACCCCTTCACCACCCACTTGTCAGTTTCCCTTCCATCTTCAGGGGCAATCTATTCCCTAACCGGTCAACTGATTATGAAACTATATAAAGGCAAGCACTCTCTTGATACAAGCAGCTGGAGAGAGGGAGTTTATATTCTGAAAGCTGGGAAAGAAACTAAGAGGATAGTAAAGATAAAATAGCAAGTGAAAAATAAGTAATCAAGATCCTGAAATGAATTCAGGATAAAATTTACTATATCCATTCCTTTTAGTCCACCATGTCTTTTAGCTTTTCCAGTTACTTTCTAATACTGACTTGACATAAATGCCTGTAATATTTTTCGAAAACCAGTATTTGATGACATCTGAAGGGATTGGGTGATGAACAAGACTGCATTCACTACTGCAACAATAACAGACAGGAAGCTTTACAAGAATGCTGGCATATGCAGATTGATCTTGAGCTTTCCTGGCATTTCAAAGCTTGCAAAACCTGGACAGTTCATAATGCTCAAGGTAACTGAAGATGATTTCATGCTTCCCTTTTCAATCGCTTCTTGCAGAGGCAGTCTGATGTCTATTTACGTAAAAATTGTCGGGGAAGGAACAAGAAAATTATCCAGACTCAAGGTGGATACTGAATTACAATGTCTTGCCCCTCTTGGTAATGACTTTGGTTCAATGATTTATTCAAAAAAGCCTTCTGAGATTATAATGGTATCAGGAGGAATTGGATTTCCACCCCTTCTGTCTTTCATGAATAAAAACTTTAAGCATGGATATAAATTCAGTTTTTTCTATGGTGTAAGGAAAAATACTGATCTTGTTGAGCTGAAATTCAAAAGGGAAGTTGATAAGTATATCGCATCTGAGGATGGTTCAATAGGTTACAAGGGAACTGTTATTGATCTGACCAAGAGTAGATACAAAGACACAAAGATTGAAAATGCCATTGTCTTAGCCTGCGGGAATTTCAAGATGCTGAAAGCCCTTTACAATGAATTCATTAAAGTCCATGCTCTTCAATGCTTTGTAAGCATGGAGACAAGGATGGCTTGCGGAATGGGAGTCTGTCAGGGATGCGTTATCAAGACAAACAACGAAAAAATACCTTATTTGAGAGTATGCAAGGATGGACCTGTTTTCAATGCTGATATAATTGACTGGGATTGCAACCCAATGCGTTAGTTCCTCTTGCGCATCAAGGGTTTATCCGAAGAATTCATATCCCTGTTTTCCTTCTTGAGCATAATTTCCATATTTTTCCATATATCCTGATTCACTGAAAGCGGGCTTCCATCAAGACTGAAAATGCTTGCCTGTGACAGGTCTATTGGTGGTGCAAACAATTCCCTGTTGCACAATGCAGCAGCTGCCTTGTCACTGTCCATTGGAATACGAAGTTTGCTTGCTTCCTTCTCATCCTTTGGTTTTTTAAGATGCAATGTCCTTACTGAATTGCTGTTCCTGTCCATAAGCTCAATGCTTCTGTCCCATTCAGTTCCCTTTATCTGAATGATAAAACCATTTCCGGATTTCTTGAAGCGTGGTGATTTATACAGCATGGATGCGATTCTGTCACTTCCCTTTACTTCAACTGGCAGGGATATCTCTAGCCTTCTCAATACAGCAGGATCCGTTCTCATTATTGCGCTGTAATACTCTACTGCAGCAGAATTATCCCCATTTCTTTCATATATATTTGCAAGCATCGCCTTCAGTCTTGCCTTGTAAAGCACTTCTTCTGCTGGAAGAACCTTGATTGCTTCACTGAGTCTCTTTTCAGCATCCTTATGACTTCCCCTGAAGTAAGTCGCTTCTGCTTCCATTGCAGTGAAATATGCTTCAAGTGGCTTGTATCTGGCAAACTTTCTTGAATCTTCTATTCCCTTCATGAATACACCTGTCCCGAGCAGTGGAATGATGTCTCCCAGAAGCCATTGAGGATAGACAATACTTCCCTCTCCATATGAAGATAGTGTCATGTATAATCTCTTGCTTGTCATCATTTTGGAGATTGCCTGACGACCCTTCAGCCATGCATGAAATCTGTAACGAATTATATTGAATGCGTTTATGAAGTAATCCTTCCATGAGCAGTATGTCATTTCTTCCCGAAGCATGCTTGCCTTTTCAAGAAGGCTTCTTCTGTAAAGAAGTGCCATGCCAGCCTTGAATTGCTCCTTCGAGCTGCTTATAATTCCCATCCTGTCAGGTTTCTTTACCAGAACTGAAGTCTTTTCGAGTGCAACATCAACCTGTCCAGTTGCAAGAAGGAAACGTATAATATAACCTTCAATCTGTGCCCTTTTCTGCTGATCCTTATAAGACGGTTGTTTCTGCTGCCATTCTATTCCCTGTTTTATTGCATCCAGTGCTTCTGAATACCTTCCTTCTAGTGTATACAAATCAACAAGAAAGAACCATGGATTTGTGTTTGTATCATACTCGAAGTTCCTTGTTCCCTCCTGCCAGAGTCTTTCTGCATCAGCAAATTTCAGAAGACCAAGTGCTGCCCCACCTGCATTTCCATAATAAACTGGCGAAACGAAATATCCTCTTGTGCTGAGATATTCTATAAGTTTCGTGAAAATCCTGTATGCCTCTTCCCTGTTGAATCTCTCCGACTCAAGTGCTCCCAGTGTATTGTATCCAACCTCAAGCTGATTTATGTCCCCTGTATCAAAAGCAAGCTGTATCATCTGCTTTGCTTCCTCATCTCTGTAAAGCTTCATCAATGGCCATGAAATCTGTGCATACTGCTTTGGCAGATAATAGAGATTGAATGTCTTCAGAATATCAACCTTCTCCTCATTCAAATCCATCTCTCCTGCTATCCATGCAAGTTCAAGCAATATGGAACTATGCCATCTCCAGGGTTTATTGCTACCGGGAAACGGGGTATTCATTGATTCATAAAGCCTTCTTGCAGTTTTCATTTCCATGTATGCTCTCGGGAGATTCCCCTCACCATAATGAAGAGCCTTGCCAAGGGCATAGTGACCAGCATATGAAGCAGGATTATTCTCTATTATTTTTTCCGCAAGAGTACGGGCTTCAATATATTTGCCTTCCTCAAGCATTTCATAAACCTGCTGCTCCTCATACGTTCCCTCTATTGCAGGCAATCTTCCTGCAATAAGGAAAACTATGCACGCAAGGAGTATCTTGACAATGTTTCTATGGGTTTTTTTATGCATTGACCTATTATTGAAAATGATTCATCAGAACCTGGTGCAAGTTCTATTCTGTGACCGAAAATGAATGGTGAAAGATTGACTATATCATCTGCATCAACATAATCTCTTCCTTTTATCAGTGCCCGTGCCTGAAGTGCTGGAAGAGCAAGGACAAGACTTCTTGTTGAAACTCCCTGCAATACCTGTTCATGCTCCCTCAAAGATCTTGCAATGTCAACCATGCAGACCTTTATTTCCTCATGAATATAAACACCATTCTCAGTTATTTCCCTGCTTTTTATGATAGCTGATCTTGAAACTTTCTGCAATACAGGATTTGGTCCTGTTCTTCTTTCTATGTAGCCATGCATGACCTTCAGTTCACTCATCCTGTCAATGTAAGTCATCCTGACCTTGAAGAGAAATCTGTCTAGCTGTGCAACTGGCAAGGGATAGGTTCCAGCAAGATCCAGAGGATTCTGTGTCGCTATTACAAAGAACAGCTCATCAAGTTTGTATGTTGTATTATCAACAGTTACCTGCTTTTCTGCCATTGCTTCAAGCATTGCGCTCTGCACCTTCGGGCTTGTCCTGTTTATCTCATCTGCCAGGACAACATGTGCAAATAATGGACCTTCCCTGAAATGGAAAGTCCCTGTATCTGCATCAAATATGCTCACGCCGGTTATATCTGAAGGCAGGAGGTCAGGAGTGAACTGTATTCTCCTGAAAGCAACTATCTTGTCATCATGTTTGTCATCAATAATTGACTCTCCCAGCGTTTTTGCAAGGGTTGTCTTTCCTGAACCCGGATAATCCTCAAGCAAAATATGTCCGTCAGCAAGAATTGCAATAAGGATAAGTTCAATTGCATCATCACGCCCCTTGATAACATCTGCCATCCTGTCTTTCAGTTTCTCTATCACATTAACTGCGAAAGACAGATTATCATCCGAATTTCCCTGAAATCTTTCCTCCATCAAAGACAACCTTTCGTGAAAATCTATTATTTATATATGACGTATAAAATCTTTTTCATGATGTTTTTGTCAAGAAAAGCATTTCAGGATATTAATCTAGCCCCAAAGACTAATGGACTGAATTATGAGGAGAAACACCTCACCCCCTAACCCCTCTCCTTGTAGGAGAGGGGGGAAGAATGGCGGGGTGAGGTTAAAAATTGAGATATTCCATCAAGAAAAGCCTTTTCTTCTGGAAGTTAAGATTACCTCACCTTCACAATCCTCTTGCATTCTTTCCCGCTCTTTACTATATAAACTCCCTCTCTCCATTTGCTAGTATCAAGAGAGTGCTTACCTTTGGGAAGGTTCTTAATCAGCTGACCGGTAAGGGAATAGATTGCCCCTGAAGATGGCAGGGAAATTGACAAGCGGGAGGTGAAGGGGTTAGGAGAAACTGAAAAATGCTTGCCTGGTAAGTATGAAGTAGAATTAGAAGAAGAGAAACCAGTTTTGGTAGAATAGCATATTAAAGAACTGCAATCTGCAACAATAATATCTCCATTTTTATTAAAACACATTTCTTGTATATAGGAATACTCTCTTTCAATATTCCAAACAACTGTACCAACTGAATTGTAACATACCAGATCATAAGGATGTGCTTCATCTAAAACAAAAATATTATTGTTATAATCTGTAATTATAGTATGAAAGTCCATTATTGGTATTTTGAATTTAAAAGAACCATCCTGTTGTAAACAAGATAAACCTCTATAGCCTGGAACTATTATATCCCCATTTGTTTGTATTGCACATATAGCTTGTTCCTGATTTAACCCCACTCCATCATATCTCCATTTCTCATTACCATCCATATCAAGACAGATGAAGTTACCATTGTCAACGTAATAGATAGAATTATTAGCTATTGTTACTCCCTTACTTGTTACACCATGAATAGGTACTCTCCAGACTTGCTGTCCATTATCTGCATTAAGGCAATAAACATAATCTCCCATCGGCAGATAGACATGACCTGTATTATCTAAAGATGGAGGTCCAGTAAAATTATTAAAACTTGAATTTTCATCAAGGAATTCCCATTTCTTAACTCCTTCCGGGGATATACATTTAAGGCTTATACCCCAAGAACCTGAGTAGATATTACCATTGTCAGATATGGTTACTGGATACTGACATGACATCGTATCACATTTCCAGATAAAATCACCATTTAGGTTATATGCGTGAATTCCTTCAAAATAATTCCCAAAAGTGAAATATACGTGATTTCTTTCTTCATCTAAAGCAGTATCACAAATACTATAATTACCACCGCTAAGTTTCAGTCTTTTTTCCCATCTTACCTTTCCAAGTGAATCCAGCGAACAGTAGTATGCTTCTGTTTTATCTTCAGCGAAAGAAAATCCCACATAAATATTTCCATTGCTGTCTGTTACTGGATTACCTGCTTCTCTGCCTTCCTTTTCTTCAAATCTCCAGTATTCATTTGGTTTGGTTACTGGTCCTGCAATATCAATATGACATGTATGATGCTGGTTCTGTCCATACATGGGATAAGATTGGGAATACAAAATGCTTATCCCCGATATCAGTATTATCAATATCTTGGTTAATGGCATTTTCACCTCCAGTATGGAATTATCTATCTTAAAAGCATATTAGAAAGTTGATTACATTCCTGCGCTGATATCATATATGTCAAGGGAAATCTGGATATATTAAGCTTGCTCAATATGAAATTACATATGGAAGTTCTTTTTTTTAACTTTGTGCCTTGACATTAATTGCATAAATGATGCAGTCCTCACTTCCAAAATATAGAACATCATCTGCAACAACTGGTGAAGAGAAAATAGTTCCTATTGTCCTGTATTTCCTGACAAGTTTTCCATCAGACGCATTTAATGCATACATGAAACGATCATAACTCCCAATATATACAATTCCATTATATACGAAAGCAGATGAATTTATTGCATTCCCGGTCTTGAATTTCCATTTCAATGATCCATCATTGAGATTTATTGCATAAACATGGCAATCTTCATTCCCTATATAGATTGTATCATCAGAAATGCATGGCGTTGAGTAGAAAACTGCATCAGCCTGAAATCTCCATCTGTAAGAACCATTTGATGCATTTATTGCGTACAAGTGAGAATCGTTGCTTCCTATATAAACTATTTCGTTGAAGACCCTGGGGGATGATTCAACCAGGTATTCAGTAGTGAATTTCCACTTCAAGCTTCCATCATCAGCATATAATGCATAAACACTGCCATCCATGCTTCCTATATAAAGCACACCATATGAAATGCAGGGTGATGAATGTATTTGAGCTTCAGTCTTGAACTTCCATTTCAGGCTGCCATCAGAAGCATTTATAGCATATACATGGCTGTCGTTGCTTCCAACGAAAACAACGCTTTCGAAAATGCAGGGTGAAGACCATACCCAGTCTTCAGCCTTGAATTTCCATATTAGTGAGCCGTCCTTTATATCAAGTGCATATAAATGATTATCATTGCTTCCGCAAAAGACAACTCCATCATGAACTACAGGTGACGATACTACCATTCCATCAGTTTTGAATCTCCACTTCATTGTGCCATCAATGATGCTGAGTGCATAAATATGATTGTCACTGCTTCCTATATATAAAATTCCATCTGATATGAATGGTGATGAGGATACTGAGCTGTCTGTCCTGAATTTCCATAGCAGTCCCGGAACATGGAAAAAATGATACATAATGCAAAAAAAAGCTATAATAACAAATATCAAAGCAGCAACTATTAACAGGAAAGTGTCTATGTTAACCTCTCTTTCTTGAGCTAAACAAAAGAACTCCTTGCAATATTCATGCCATGCAAGGTTTTCATGCAAGTGGAATTTTAAAAATGCCTTGCTTGACAAAATAACTGCATGTATTGATATTAGCAGTATGAATAACAAAAGGATGTCAGGGGAATCTCTTGATGCATTGAAAGACATTATTCCTGAAAACAGGCTGAAAACCGAGTTGCCTGAAATGGAGGATTACTGCCACGATGAATATCCGGATATCTTCATTGAACCTGAAGCAGTAGCTCTTGCAGAAAATGAGGATGAGATTTCGAAAATTCTCAAATGGTCTCAGAAATATAATGTCCCAGTAACGCCACGAGGCTTGGGTACAGGTCTTTCAGGAGGCTGTCTTGCAGCAGAAGGAGGTCTGATACTTTCTCTTGAAAGAATGAAATCTATAAGGGAGATTGACAGGCAGGGATTGTTCGTTACAACACAACCAGGGATTATAACAAAGGATCTCCAGGATGCAGTAGAAAAAGAGAGTCTTTTTTACCCACCTGATCCAGCAAGCCTTGAGAGCTGTTCCATAGGGGGCAACGTTGCTGAAAATGCAGGTGGACCAAGGGCTTACAAGTACGGAGTGACAAGGCAATATGTTCAGGGATTAAAAGCAATATTACCTGATGGGGAAAGACTGTCATTTGGCGGAAAACTTATAAAGAATGTTTCAGGTTATGATATTGCAGGACTCATCTGCGGAAGCGAAGGAACTCTTGCAGTGATTACTGAAATCACATTGAGACTTGTTTCCAAGCCAGCACAAGTGATTGACCTGCTGATACCGTTCCCGTCGTTGAGAGATGCTGCAGAAACAATAAGCGATTTCCTGTCATCAGGTATTGTTCCAAACACAATGGAGTTCATGGATAAGGCAGCAATAGCACGTTCCTCAAAATTCATCCAGAAAGAACTTCCTTATATGAGCTCACAGGCACAGCTTTTGATACAGATAGAAGAGAGGGAAAACATAGACAGTCTTCTTGAATCTGTTCAGGTAGTTGCTGAAAGGCATAATGCAGAAGACATACTTCTTGCAGAGAATCCTGTACAGCAGGAGCTTATATGGCAGGCAAGAAGGAATCTCTATGAAGCACTGAAGCAATCAGAAGGCTCAATGGAAATTGCGGACGTAAGTATTCCAAGACATCGCATTCCACTGCTTATTGAAGGATTAAGGAAAATTTCTGAGATAAATTCAACTGAGATAATAAATTACGGTCATGCAGGAGATGGAAATGTCCATGTTCATGTGATGCAGAATTTCATAGAGAGTGAGGAATGGGACAAGCGTAAATTATTGATTATGAAAGAGATATTCAATCTAGTGTCCTCGCTTGAAGGAGTAGTGTCTGGAGAGCATGGCATAGGATTTCTCAAGAAGAAATACTTGAAATATTGCCTTGATGATCAATCACTTAAGTTGATGCAAGCCATAAAGAAAACAATTGATCCGGAAAACCTGCTTAATCCTGGGAAGATTTTTATTTGATAAATTGGGGGGGGAAATGAATGCTGTAACTGATTTCATATCAAGGAATAAGAATACCATTCTTGCCCAGTTGCCAGTTCTTGCATGTCTTGCATATGGACTTTACTTCATGCCGAATACAACTTACTGGTGGGATAGTGGTGATTTCATTTCTACAATAGCAGCATATGGAATACCTCATCCTTCAGGTTATCCATTTTACATAAATCTGGGAAGAATTTTCTGGCTTCTTGCAAGCAGTAACATTTGGGGAATCAATCTGTTAAGTCTGCTCTCTTCATTGATTGCGCTCCAGCTTACTTCTGTAATCGTATCGCTTCTCATATACAAGAAGCCCTGGAGCTGGACAGTAACAGCGATTCCAATAATGTTCTTTGTCCCTGCATTTTTCGAAAATTCACTGGTCCCGGTAGTATATCCGCTTAACCTACTGGGAATAAGCATATTAACCTATCTGTCATTGAGGATACTTGAAAAAAGGGAACCAAAACTTCTTCTGCTTCTTGCATTCCTTTCCGGCTTATTTGCCGGGAATCATATGTTTGCAGTGATCTATGTCTTCATATTTATCTTGTTGTATTTCATAAGGTTCAAGGGAGAAGACAGGCTCTTGTTGTGGGGTTTCATTTTTTTCGCACTTGGCATGTCCATATATCTTTATCTTCCAATAAAAAGCATAATCGAACCGTTTTACAACTGGGTGAAACCGCACAACTTCATGAGATTCTATTTTGTTGTAGGAATGAAGGGATACAGTGACCAGACCTGGATAAAAAACTGGGATACATTAAGATTCTTCTTAACTCACTGGCATTCATATGTATTAGTCCCTGAATTGGGATGGATTTTCCTTACAACAGGTCTTTTGGGATTGTTTGGTGCACTTAGAAACAAAGCCTGGAGGCCGCTTGTATATCTTCTTCTCATAATAGGTGGCTGGAACTTGTTCAGCATGATTTATCACGCATGTCCACAATCTCTTCATCAATGGCACAGATACTGGTTCCTCTTCTTCTGGGTTATATGGGTAGGGCTTCTATTCTTCATAGCAAAATTGCTTGAAATAACAGATAAAACAAGACTTATTGCAATCCCCTTGATACTGCTAATAGGAGTTTATTCAGGATACAGGAATCTGAATTTTGCAGATGGAGTGAAAAACAATGGGGCAGATTATTTTACGAAACTTTATTTCAGTTTTGTTCCTTATAATTTAATGTTTCATTCAACTGGGGATAATGCTTCATTCAACTTATCTGCTCTTCAGAGAGGAAAGGGGATAAGACCTGATTTGTCAATAATATGGAGACTTGGAGCAAGATCTCTTCTTCCAAAACATGAAAAGCTTTTTGACAATTTGATAAATTATAAAATGCCAGAAGAAACCTTTGCCTCCACAGATCTCATTTTTTCAAATGCATCTTCCAATACTGAGCTTATAGGAAGCATTTTCTTATATTCCAGTAAAATTGACTATTTTATAGAAACAAAAAAGTTTAACAACGAAGTATTGAATAAAATTAACAGCAAATTCAAGAATTCATCAATCTTGAAAATAGCTGTAATAGAGAGTTATCTGGAACCATTCAAATATCTTGAAACAACTGATCCTGATTTCTACAAGGATGGAAGCAGATGGCATGTATTATATTGTTTTATAAATAAAGTAAAACCTGATAATACTTTCAGTAAACAAAAGCAAATAGTATATAAATGGAGAAATGAAGATTTTAAAGGATCATATGAACAGTCATGTATGTTACAGGAATCTGAACCATGGCATGGATTGCCATATTTCACAATTTTTTCTTATTGCTATGCAACAAATGAGAAAGAGAAAGCTGCTGATATAATAGATCTGGGATTGAAAATGACTAAAATGGGTGATAGAAAGAACTTCATCCACAGAACAGCAGGGAAGATAGCACTGGATGCTCGTAATTATGATGATGCGATATATCATTTCGAAAAAGCAAAAATGACAAAAGAACCTAATTACGGATTGATTATTGACTTGATATTAGCACATACTGGAAAGAATGACTGGATTTCTGTTGATTATTACTTAAAACTTGCTGAGGGAATGGATTCAACTTCATCATCTTTTTACATGGCAAAAGGAATAATAGAAATGCAAAAGGAAAAGAATAACAATAAAGCAATAGAGTTTTTTATAAAGTCCCTGGAAAAAGATGAGAATGAGATAAGAGCATTAAGCAATATTATTTTATGTTATAAGAGACTGGGAATGCAGAAAGAAGCAAAACTTTATGAGGATAAGTTGAATGATATTAGAGCAAAAAGCAAGATGCTTTCAGAAAAATAATTGGGATTTAAAATACTTTAGATACAAAAAAAAGCGGAAGAATTAACTTCCGCTTCAGTTTTTGTTATCTTTCTTGATACTACCAGCTAGCACCTGTATCTGTTACAGTACCATGATCTGTAGCTGCGGTTCCAGAACCAAATGGGCAGGGAACTGTGAACTGATCTGTTCCAGTTACTGTAAATGCATATGCAGCGCTGGTTCTTGGGCATACCCATACATTTCCTCCACCAATATAGTCATCCAGATCTCCACTCGCGTTTGTATAAGTATTTGCTACTGCATAATACATATTTTCAGCTGTTGCAATCTGATGCATATTAGCGCGGCATGATGACTTGTTGGCTTCATCCTTGATTGATGTGAAACGTGGGATAGCAATTGCAGCCAGGATACCGATGATAACTACAACGATCATGAGCTCAATGAGTGTGAACCCTTTCTTGTTCATTTTTTCCTCCTAGTTTAGTTTTATCTTTCAATTATTATATTGCAAATACCATGCCAACTTATTTATTTTAAAAATGTATCCCTTCTCTTAGTTAAGTTAGTGCCATACAATAAGTTCAAGGTATTCATTTTATGAAGTTATCCACATGTTTGTTTTAATGAAATTTAATTTACATTGCATATTGCAAGAAGTGTTGCAATTTGCAATTCCTACCAGCTTGCTCCATCCTGATCCCTGTAGCCATGGTTTGTTCCTAAGCATTCAACTCTGTAAGCATCGGCTGATGCAGTGAATTGATAATTGAGATGGGATTTCGGGCAGGTATTTGCATTCGAACCAATCCAATCTGTCAGGTCATTGAAATTGTTTGTATAAGTATTGTTTGCTGTATGATACATCTGCTCACCCAGAGAACATTGATGGAGATTTGACCTGCAGCTATTAGCTCTTGCCTCATCCTGCATACCTGTATATCTTGGTATTGCAATTGCTGCAAGAATGCCTATTATTACTACAACTATCATAAGCTCAACAAGTGTGAACCCTCTATTTCTTGACATACTCTCTCCTGATTTATTTTCTATTATATAGCAAAAATCATTCCAAAGTATAAGGCTTTCAATTCCATAAAAATAATAAATTTTGCTGTCCAAGAAAATAATTGACTAAAAGCAAGGTTTTTTCCCTTTTAATGCTAAAGAATATGAACAAATGGTCTTTGTTTCTTTCAGCACTAATCTCACTGTTTCTTGCAGTAATTCTTATCTTGCTTGGGGTAAAAAGTTTCAATCCAGTAGAGAAGAAATATAATCTTATGGTGATAAATATCGAAAACCTGTCAACTGATTATATGTCAATTTATGGTTACCAGGGAAAAACCTCTCCAGCTATTGATAAACTTACTGATAAAAGCTTTGTTTTCAATAAGGCATTCACAAGCTCAATTGAAAGAGAATCTGTTCTTGGGAGAATTTCTGAATATGCCGGGATTGAACCAGGCAAGATGGGTTATAGAACACTATGTTGTTGCAACAAAAAGGATTACAGCATATTTGACAAGAAGTTCAGCTCAATAATTTCAAGCTCCAGAAAAGATATTTATAATGACAAGGAGCTTGTTGAGAAAATGGTTACCCATATTAATGAACTGGATAAGAAAAACTGGTCAATTCTTGTTAACCTTTCATCAATGAATCTGCCATTCAAGACAAACATGACATCTTACAGACAATTCAATGAAATCCCTCCACTCATGCTTGGCATAAAGCCTTACTGGGAAGATGACAGCACTATAAACGAGCATATATATGACAATATGAAAACAGGTTTCGGTATCTCTCCAAAAGAATGGGAATCAATGAGATTTGCGTATGCAGCTCAATTAAGCTCCATTGACAGCCTTATAGATAAAATTCTTGTAGTACTAAAGAAAAAAAATTTGCTTGATAAGACAATAATAGTGATATTCTCAAGCAAGGGATTTTCCCTGGGTGAGCATTATGGTTATTTCGGAGAAGACAGCTTTTATAATGAAACATTGAGGATTCCTTTCATTATTTACCATCCTCATGGGAAGAAAGCCCTTGTAGATAAATATTTCAGAATCGATGAGCTGTTCGCTTTATGCAGTAATTTGCTGAAGCAGAAAGAAGGAAGGAAAGTAACTGAAAAGTATTTTTCTGCAAACTCTGGGAAAATACTTGTGACTGATAAAGATTCAAACTATGCATATATAGACACAAGATACAAGCTTATAACAATATGGGGAGGCAAGCCGGTTCTATATAATCTGGTTGATGATTTCTCGGAACTTTATGATATTGCAAACAATGAACCAAAGACAGTTTCAAGGATGCAGAAAGAGGCACTGGAAATGCTAAAGGGGGAAAAGGATCAGCCTGAATAAACCTCATCCTGCTCTATAAGTGCAAGAACCCAGTCGAATTGACCGGAGCTTATTTTTGCATCGCAGTATTCGCAGAAACCGGTCTTGTTTATCTTGAGCTCAGCTCCGCAATTTGGGCATTTCTCGAAATCGCTGTCTGATTTGCCCTTGAATCCAGCCCTTCTTGCGAATGTCCAGTACTCAGTGAATTCCCTAGGTTTGTTCTTGCTGCCCTGCAAAATCTTGTTCTCATTATTTATTACGTAATCAATCATTCTTGCCCTTATCCTGAGGGTGAATGCATCATAAAATGCATCCCTTTCTATTTTTACTGGATTTATTTTCTCTATCTCTATCTTTTCAATGACATTTCTCAGTCCACTCTTTTTGTAATTTTCTATCCAGTAAAGATGTGTCTGGAAAAGATAATCCGTTTGATATGCTCTTGCCTTTTTCCAGTCGAGTGTTGACCATGAGGTTTGCAGGCTTACGAATACCTTCTTGACATATTCAGTGAATTCGCTCCACTTGAAGTCAGGATAAAGCGCTGTGAATGCCTTTCTTTCAGCAGCGAAATCAGGATCTATAACTGAAGGAAGATTTGTTCCTTCCTCTACCCCGCTTCCTGAAATCACTACAGGCACCTGGAACCTTTTTTCTGCTATCTGGATAGAACTTATCATCCAGTCACCCTCACCTGGCTTAACAATATTTCCGCAAAACTCACAGGTTCCCTTTGTTTTCTCTGTAATGGGAGCACCGCAACTTGTGCAATGATAAGAGAATATATCCTCAGGTGCCTTGCTTAATGAGTTGCGTCTCCTTCCAAGAATCCATACCTCTCTGACGAAAAAAGTCCTGAAACTGTCATCAGGATATACTTCTGTATAGTTGGATTCTATCATTACATAGATTGAGTGAAAATCCTTGTTCAATCCAGAGATTCTTGAAAGTTTTATAGAACCTATTACAACATCCTCTACATTCTTCACTTTTGTAATGGAATCAAGAAGGGTCTTCGAATTTCCGCTTAAATAAGGCTGCAATTTCACTAGTTCATTCTTGTCATATCTTGCATGATGAAACCTGTGATAGAGAATCTGAACAAAATCAAGAAATACTATCTTAGAGAAATTCGGGTCAATTTCCTTCAATCGGGTAATATTTCCTTTTATTTCATTTCTTGTTGATAGAGGCTTAACGAAGGTTTGCTGAGATGTAACAGATCTGTTTCCATAAAAACTAGAATCTTCAGCCTTCTTGTCTATATTCTTGAACCACTTGATTATATAATAAATAATGGTTATTATAAGAAGTGGAATGCCTATTTGCGGGTGTTCTATGCAGAGAAATATGATGAGACCGAAAATGTCTCCGAAATCACTGTCACTACTACTGCTGCTTCTTCCACCGCTAGAGAAACTTCCCCCTCCTCCCATTCTTGCATCAAGGAAGCTTGCTAAAAAGAAAATCGCAAGTATAAGGATTAGTGCAGGAATTATGCTTTTCTTGATCCTCATTTTATTATCCACATTGTATTCGGTATTTCATCCGGATTTTCTTTTGATGGAGGGAAATTGCAGGATAAAAGCTTCTTCAGGCATGACATCCTCTTTTCAAATTCCTCTATGAAATTCCTGTCATCAAGAAATCCGGACAGACCGAAAAATATCTCATTGATATCTGCAGGTCTTATCTTCTGCTCTATACCGATATCTGGCAGCCAGATTATCTCTTTTTCATTTGGGAACAAAAATATCAAGAGGCAGTTTCTTTCCATTGTTCCTGAAAGATGCTTTTCCTGGAACATGAGATTGGCTTTACTGATGCATATTTCCTTTCTTTTCCTCTTTGAAATCAGCAAGGTTCTCATGAAATAACTTTCATGTGCGATGTAATAGAAAAGAAAAAAGAAAAAAAGAGCATTCAGAAGCACGCTGTAAAAAGCTATTACTAAATCCGGTTTCACAAGCAGCAGTATGCTTTGCAGAATCAAACCCAAGAAGATCCCGATTACTCCCCATAAATATTTCTGATCCTTGTATTCAGAAGAGTTGAATGAAAATGCTATAACTATCTCTGCACTTGATGCTTCCTCTATTTCAGTAATGCTTCTTGAAATAGAGTTTTCAATCTCCTTGCTTATTCTCAATCATTATCTCCTTGCCAGTCAGGATAAAAAATTGCTTCTCTTGGTATTATGCCATCCTTTTTTTCCACCCATTGATGTCTGCAAGTCTTGCAGATACAACCGAAAATGGTCTTGGAAGTTTTCTGCATATATTGCGTCAGAAAAACGTCATTACTCCCGCATGAAGGACAAGACAAATCTCTTTCAGCCATTTCTATCTCCTTGCTTTCTTTTCATGACAGTAATTCCCCTTTTTAATGTCAAGCAAAAGTTGCTCTTAAATGATTAAATTGTTATATTCTATTCATGATTGCTCCCATATTTTATCTCATCTTTTATAATAATATGAATATCAATAACTTAAGAAAATATAAACTTTCACTTGACCAAAAATCCAATGATTCTGTTTTCGTTTTAATGAATATCAAAGGAGAAAAAAACACTCTATGACAAAGATTCTTGTCATTGTTGAATCACCAGCAAAAGCAAAGACATTAAAAAAATACCTTGGAAGCTCATTCGAAATATATGCTTCCATGGGACATATAAGGGATCTTCCAAAAGAAGAGCTGGGAATAAATCTGGAAAGCAATTTCAAGCCAGTTTATATAATACCGAAAGAGAAAGACAAGATTGTAAAACAGCTTATCTCTGCTTCAAAAAAAGCCGATACTATTTACCTTGCTCCTGATCCTGACAGGGAAGGTGAGGCAATTGCCTGGCATTTATCTGAAATACTGAAGGAAAAACTTCCAAAGAAGGAAGTAAAGAGAATACTCTTTAATGAGATTTCAAAGAATGCCGTTCAGAAAGCAGTAAAAAACCCAATGGATATCGATTACAACAAAGTTGATGCCCAGCAGACAAGAAGGATACTGGACAGACTGGTTGGCTACAAGATAAGCCCGTTTTTGTGGAAAACAGTATACAGCGGATTAAGTGCCGGGAGAGTCCAGACTGTTGCCTTGAGGTTGTTATGTGAAAAGGAAGAAGAGATAAGGAATTTCAAGCAGGAAGAATTCTGGACAATAGAAGGAATTTTCAAGCCGAAAACAGGTAAGGAATTTACATCAGAGCTTGCTAAAATCAAGAATAAAAAGCCTGTTCTTCCAGACAAGAAAACTACTGATGATCATATTGAAAAGATAAAGAAAGAGATTTTCTCTATAACCGATTATGAAGAAAAGGAAGTGAAGAGATATCCTTATCCTCCATTCATAACAAGCACTCTACAGCAGGAAGCCTCAAGAAGGCTTGGCATGAGTTCCAATTCAACAATGAGAATTGCACAGGATTTGTATGAAGGTGTCGAACTTGGAAAGGAAGGAAGCACTGCTCTTATAACATATATGCGTACTGACAGCACAAGGTTGTCTAAGGATTCTATAGAATCTGCAAGAAGATTCATTGAAAAAGGATTCCTGAAGGAATATCTGCCTGAAAAACCTGTCCAGTATATTCCGAAGAAAAGCAGTCAGGATGCTCATGAGGCAATAAGACCTATTGATCCGGAAAAAACCCCGGAAATGGTAAAGCATTTTCTCTCCAGGGAGCAGCACAAGCTTTATAAACTTATCTGGGAAAGATTCATTGCCTGCCAGATGAGCCCGTCCATTAGAAAACAGGTTACCTTAAAGATAGAAAGTGAATCGTATGAATTCCAGACAAATGGCTCAGTGCTTATATTCGATGGTTTCCAGAAAGTTTATCCACCCTATTCTTCAAAAGAAAATCCACTTCCTCCGCAGCTTGAAAAGAATACCAAAGTAGATCTTGTTGACTTGAAAGGTTCGCAGCATTTCACCCAGCCACCAGCATCATATACAGAGGCAACACTTATAAAAGAACTGGAGGAAAAGGGTATAGGAAGACCTTCAACATATGCTTCCATAATATCTACACTTAAAGACAGGAAATATATAGAAATAAAGGAAAAGAAATTCATTCCTACTGAAATAGGAGAAAGAGTCTGGAAAATCCTTAAGGGATACTTTCCTAATATTTTCGAAGTGACTTTCACGGCACACATGGAAGAGGAACTGGATCAGATAATCTCTGGAAAAGAAACAATGAAAAAGGTTTTGAATGAATTCTATAATCCATTTGAGGAAATCCTTAAAGTAGCTTTTAATAATTCAAAAGAGGCAAAGAAAATGATTACAGAAGTGACAGAAGAAAAATGTGATCTTTGCGGTTCAGCAATGGTTGTAAGATGGAGCAAGTATGGCAAATTCCTTGCATGCAGCAGATATCCCAAATGCACAGGCAAGAAAAATATCATGATAACTCCAAAAGACAAGGAAATTGAGAAAACGGGTTACACCTGTCCCAATTGTGGAGGAGCAATGGTTATTAGAAAAGGAAGATTCGGAGAATTCCTTGCATGCTCTGCCTATCCAAATTGCAAGACCACGATGTCCATCCCGACTGGAGTGAAATGCCCACAGACAAATTGCGGAGGAGAACTTGTCATCCAAGGAAAAGGTGCTGTCTGCAACAGGAAGGAATGCAGTTTCAAAGTTCCATACAAACCTATAAATGAACCCTGTCCTGTATGTGGTTTCCCATTTCTGCTAGACAGGATAACAAGAACGGAAAACAGGCATAAGTACTGCTTGAGATGTAAACATAAAGAACCAATCAAGCAAGAAAAGTAGTTTTATCCTCCATGTTTTCTTAACACTCTTCTCAGGCTTCTGTTTGTTTTTTCCATGAAATGCCAGATCCAGGCTTTATCTATTTCATTGCTGGAGCTCATCTTTTCCCTTACAATATTATTGACCTGGCTTACAAGTGAATTCCAGCTGACAAGCTCATCCTCTATTTCATGTTTTATTTCTATGCTTGGCTTCTTTGCATAAATATCGAATTTACTACCTTCAAGTATGGCAGTATCTTCCCATTCAGGCATATAGGTTTCCCACTGGAATTTGCTATCAAGCAAGTTTTTCATCACGCTAGCTGCTGCAAATTCCCCGTGTACAAGGAATAATTTCAATTTCCTGTTAGTGAAATTTGTAAGCCATTCCATCATCTCATTCTGGTCAGCATGGGCAGAAAAACCATTTAGCGTGACGATCTTTGCGTTCACAATTATATCATCGCCCAATATCTCCACAGTTTTCATGCCATCAACTAATGCCCTTCCCAAAGTTCCCTGTGATTGAAAACCTGTTATGACTACCTGGGTATTATCGCGGTATAGATTATTCTTCAAATGATGCTTTATCCTTCCTGCATCACACATACCGCTGGCTGATATTATTATGCATGGATCATCAGTCTTGTTTATTTCCTTGCTTTCAGCTACTGATTCAATCAGCTTAAGGTTTGGAAGAGAGAAGACATCTTCGCTGTCATACTCAATTCTCTGCGTTTCATCATCATAAAGATTTTTGAATCTCTTATATATTTCAGTTATTTTCACTGCCATTGGGCTGTCAATATAAACAGGATAATCTGGTAATTTTCCCTGCCTGAACAGCCTGAACAAATGATATACTATGGTCTGAGTTCTTCCTACTGTAAAAGCAGGAAAGATTATCCTGCCCTTATTCATTGAAAATTCCTCTATACATGCATCAAATTCCTTGATTGTTTCATCCATCGATTTATGATTTCTGTTGCCATAAGTGCTTTCCATGAATAGTACATCTGCTTCTCTGATTTTCTCAGGATCTCTTATTATTGGCTGATTTCTCTTTCCAAGATCTCCTGAAAAAACCCACTTTTTTAGCTCAAGACTTTCAAAATCAACTTCAAGGAATGAACTTCCAAGTATATGGCCTGCATCATGAAATCTTACCTTGATGCCGGGTGCTGGCATGAATGTTTCTCCATAATCATAGGCTGTAAAATGCTGGTATGCATTCAAGGCATCCTTCTGGGTATAGAGAGGCTTGAGTGCTTTGTTGCCAGATCTTCTTCTTTTCTTGTTTTTAAGTTCAGCTTCCATTTCCTGAATATGTGCACTGTCTTGCAGCATCACATTTGATAGTTCCTTTGTTGCTTCGGTTGCATAAATCCTTCCCTTAAAACCATCCCTGACCAGTTTGGGAAGCAAACCGCTATGATCTATATGACTGTGCGTTAATATTACGAAATCAATATCAGATGGAGAAAAAGAGAATGGCAGAAAGTTTCTTCTCTTAAGTTCAGTGTCACCTTGATACATTCCACAATCAACAAGAAACTTTGTATTATTGTAATCAGAGAAATAAAAACAAGATCCTGTTACTGTTTGTGCTGCTCCCAGAAATTGGACTTTCATTAACTCTCACTTTCCTTCTTTAATGGAACCATAACTATAATAAACCTGAATAGATCACCATTCTTGTCCCGTATTGGTATTATTTCTAAATCACAATTGAATTCCCTTTTTCTTGAAACAAATGCAAATTTTGGTATTTTAAGAACATCCATCTTGCTTTTAGTGGTTCTTAATGCACCCATTAATGCCCTGTTATCATCTATCTCAGAAATATTGTAATCAAGCATGTCATCATCAAGATCCAGGTTTTTTTTCACTATTTCATTCATCATGGTTATTTCAAAATGCTTGTTCAAGACAAGAATACCTGCAGTGTACATGTTTGAAATCCTCTTGATGATTATCTGCTGATTAATTATGAACTCCTGTTTCAGCAGATCTATGCTTTTCATTTTATGCACAAGACTTTGCAGGCTTTTTGCGAATTTTGTTATCTCATCCTTGGATGTTATCTCTATCTGCATGGGATCATCACCTCTATCTATTCGCTGAAGCATATTATTCAGAAAAGTTATAGGACGTGTTATCCAGCTTGGAATGATTATGATCTGGGCAAGAGACAATAAAAGAGAAATAATAAGAACTGTGATAATATTCTTTCTTGCCTTTTTTGATAATCTTGAGCTTTCTGCACTTAATGAATTGAAATGATGCCATGCCAGATTTTGCATTTTTTCAGTTTTCGTATCAACATTGAGTGAGTACTTCTTGAATTCCCTTATATAGAATTTCAATGCAGGATCAGAATATTGCTGATATTCTATATTGAGGCTGTCAGCAGAAATTCTTCCAAGTATTTTTGTGATTTCCTGCTTGTAATTCTCTCTCCTCTTCTCATCCCTTTCGGAGTCAATTTTTTCCATTACTTCCTTCAAGCTTTCTATTTCAGAAACCAGTCTGTATTTTGATAATTTCAGCTTTTTTTCCCAGTTTGTTTTCATGTTCTCTATTCTTAATTTTGAAGCCTGGACTTCCTTTTCAAGAGCCTTGAAACCAATCTGGAAATTCGTATATGCCGCACTTATGCTGTCTAAATCAGACTTGTAGTTCTTTTCATTCAAGCTCCTGCAAGAATCTATATATGACTTGATCATATCCAGATGCAAGTTATTCTCCTTGAATGCATTCTCGTTTTCTGTAAGATAGTTTATATCTTCAATCCTGTTTAATGACAGAACCTCCCTTCTTATCTTCTGCGAGTAATTGATTATCGCTGCATCTTTTTTGGAGAGACTCTCAAGAGATTTACCCAGTTGATTATAATAATGTGTTGAAAGTGAAACAACTGGCAATATTATTATCATTGATAATAGCTGAGCCAAGCTTATCTTTGTAGATATGGAAAAACGACCAGTAAGCCTTTCCCAAATTATGCTACCACTACTTAATCCTACTTTTTTCATTTAAATCTCCTCGCTTATATAAACAACTAGTCTGTCTATATCAGCATCCTGACCGATGACAATAATCCTGTCATCCTCTTTTATCATTTCATCTTCCCCTGGAAGCCCGATAGTTGATGTCCTGTAGAAAACAGTTCCATCGTCCTTGATTTCAGGAAAGTCTCTTTCTATACCAACGAGTATTATATTGAAACTGCTGCGAAACTGAGACTCTCTTATGGTTTTGTTCCAGAAAACTGAGCTTGTTTTCAATTTTGCCAGAATATGATTGGAAAAGAGGATCTTCTGCTCAAGGACTTTCTCAGTTAACAAATCCATTGCAACCTGTTCCCCTGTAAGCATTTCGGGAATAACCACCCTGTCAGCTCCAACTTTCCTTAGTATTGATCCATGAACTGGTGTTGAAGCCCTTACAATAATATTCGGAACTCTAAGTTCGCGGAGATTGATAGTCACAAGAACTGAATCTTCATGATTGTCTCCTATGGCTACTATTGCAGCATTGACATTCTCTATGTTCAATGCTCTTAATGAACTCTGATTAGTTGCATCCATCTGAACAGCAAGCGTGACATAATCCTTTATTGCTTCAACCGGTTCTTCCTTGGCATCAATTGCAATTACCTGAGAACTTTCTTCAGTCAGTTTCAATGAGACACTTTGCCCAAATTGCCCCAAACCTATTACCAAAAATTGTTTCATATTAACCTACCATTATCCTTCCTTGCGGGTATCTTATGCCATATTCACGATGCTTTTTACCAATCGCAAGAACTATTGTTAAAGGTCCTATCCTACCAAGAAACATGAGAATAATCATCAAGCATTTTCCAAAAGATGAAAGAGAGGATGTTATTCCCAGAGACAATCCAACAGTCCCCAATGCTGATACTGACTCGAATAATAAGTCTATTTCCTTGAAATTGGGTTGAATATAGAGTAGAAGAAGAAAGATGACTATAAGAGCAGTTGATTGTGTTGTCAGAATGGCTATGCTTCTAACAACAACATTCTCAGAAATACTTCTGTTGAAAGCCTCAACATCATTTTTCCCTGTCATTATTCTCCTTACAGTTAAAAGCAATACTGCAAAAGTGGTTACTTTTATTCCTCCACCAGTTGAACCAGGTGCCGCCCCGATGAACATAAGTATTATGATAATTAATACTGTTATTCTATTTAAATTATCGAATGGAATTGAATTGAAACCTGCTGTTCTTGTTGTAACACTCTGGAAAAATGCTGAAAGAAGCTGCGTTGGAACTGAATAATCCTTCAATGACCTGTCCACTTCAAAGAAATAAATGAATGCCATTCCTCCAAAAATGAGACATAATGTAGTAAGTAAAGTTATTTTAGTATGAGTGTTAAGCTTATTCCATGATTCTCTTATTCCATGCCTGAAAATACCTATACTCATTATTGACATTACAGCCAGAAATCCAATTCCTCCAGTTATTATCAATCCTGCTATTGTAAGAAGGATTATGGGATCGAATTTAAAGTTTTCCAGATTTTTTGAAAACAGTGAAAACCCTGCATTGCCAAAAGCTGAAATACTGTGAAAAATGCCTGAATAAATACTGAATCCTATGTCCCTTGTATAAGTATAGAATCTCGCAGACAAAATAACTGCTCCAGCTGCCTCTACAGAAAATGTCATTTTAACAATGAACAGCAAGGTGGATTTCAAATTGGATAGCTCATCAGTATCAAGCAGATCTTTCATGGCTACCTGACTTCTCAATCCCAATCCAAGTCCAACCATATATGCTACACTTGCTGATAGTGTCATTATTCCCAATGCCCCTATCTGGATTAAAAGCAATATCACTATCTGACCAAACTTTGTCCAGTAGATTTCAGTATCCTGCACAATCAATCCTGTTACGCATGTTGCAGAGCATGATGTGAAGAATGCATCTACAAAAGAAGCTCCTCTTCCATCAACCGTTGCGATAGGTAGAGTCAGGAAAAAAGCTCCAGCAAGTATTGTAACTATGAATGTAAGTGGTATCAAGATTGAGGGTTTTGAGAGGAAATAATGCATGTAATTTCTAATCAACGGCTTGTTTGATAATGAATCCATTAGCTCTGTCAAAAGGAAAATAAAAACCAGCCATTTTGCATATAGAGGTGAAAACAAGCATAAGGCAAGCACAGCTATCAGGTAAAGGTTTCTCAGTTTTTCATGATAAGCAAAAAACTTGTATGAACCCTGAATATAGCTTATTATAACATAAACCCAGAAACTTATAAGCAAGGCATATTCAGAAAAATCTATGTAATGCTGGAGTTCCTCTTTCAGAACTATCTTGTATCCCAGGATTATGAGTACTTTCAATGCGACCAGGAATGCCAGGCTGTGAACCAGCCATGCAATTATCTTCCTGAATTCAGCTTTTTTCATTAAGCTATCCTGCCTCCATGAAAAATGGCATTCTTTATATCTTCTGGTTTCCCTGCTAGAACATGCTCCCATACATCGTAAGGTTCCATGCATAAGTATAGCATTGCATTTTCATCAAATTCATAGATTCTTTCCGAGATACTCTTCAAAAATCTCTTTCTCAATGTTTTAAGCAATCTCAGCTTTCCATCCTCTCCATTAATATACTCATTTGATATGAATTCAATAAGAGAATCAGAAAAAACTTTCTGGCTTCCTGGAAACCTCAGGACTCCAAGGCTTATCCATGAAATTCTTTCTCTTTTAATCTGTGAAAAAATTAAATCCACTAAATCCCTGTAATCTCTCAATGCATCTTTATATGGACATACAGGATCAAAGTGGAATGCCACTTTTCCCCCGTTTTCTGATATTTCTTTCGCAAGAGCTATCCTGTCTTTTGTACTGGCACATTTTCCCTCCAGCTTTCCTGAAACATATTCAGTATTTACTGACCATGCCCATACAATATTATTGTTTTTCCAGTATTTCTTTAATGAAAGGGTTTCAAGAGTCTTTGTCTTCAACTCCAGTATGAAATTCGAAAAATCATTCAACAACGGTATCAATAAATCATTGTGACCAATAGTCTTTTCATAAAGCAAACTGTCTCCAAGCTCACCCGTTCCTATCCTGATTGGTGCATTAAGTGAAGCATGAAAATCGTTCAATTCTTCGAGCAGCAAATCCATGTTGGAATATATAGTAAGTGGTTTGTCTGAAAGATAATCTGGTAATATGCAATATCTGCAATCTTGGTGGCATCCTTCTACAAGATTTATATTATAGTAACAGCAAGAAATATAAGGGGACTGAGTACAGGGACATCGCTTAACGAAATCACCTTTCCTGCTTTTTATTAGTATTCTCCCATATCCTGCCTTCAGTTTTTCTGCCTCATCCTCTGTAATAACCTTCCATGAGTCAGTTCTTCTTCTCAGTGAATTGGAAATCCTTGAGGAAAAAGACTCTTCTGAAATAAATATCTCCCTTATTTCCTGCATGTCATTCCTCTAATTCCTTCTTTCTCCTTCTTGCAAATAAATAAGATAACCATATTGAAATCTCGAAAAGAAAAACAAGTGGAATGGCAAGCAAAGATTGAGTGATTACATCAGGCGGGGAGAAAATTGCTGCAATAATGAATATGGCAAGTATTATATGCCTTCTCTTTCCTGATAAGGTCTTTGGTGCAATTATTCCGAGCCTCGTCAGGATTATTATGATCATTGGTAACTGGAACAACAAGCCGAAACCAAGTATGAACATGCCCACAAAACCGAAGTACTTGGATAATGAAAGCATCGGTTCTATGTTCGCGTCTTCAGGAGGGAAAGTGAGAAGAAACTTCAATCCTATAGGCAGGGCGACATAATATGCAAATGCAGCTCCTGTCAGGAACAACAGCATTGATACCGGAACATAAGAAATCAATGCGTGTCTTTCCCTGGGAAACAGGGCAATTGATATGAATCTCCATAATTGATATATTATTACTGGAACAGCGAATATCAATCCGCAATACAAGGCAAGTTTTATATAAGCCATGAATGCTTCATTAGGAGATAGAAAAATCAATTTGTAGTCACCTAGAGGTTTTCTAAGGAAGATTACTATTCTGTTTATGAATACATAGGAAATTATCATGAAAACAAGGACTGCAATCAGGCATTTAAAAAGCCTGTGACGCAACTCCTCAAGATGCTCTTCAAAAGGCATCTCATAATCAAGATTCTGTTCAGTTTCCTTTTTAGACATCTATAACTTCATTATTAAGAATTATCTCAGGGAAAATCCCTTCTTTGTTATATGTTCTGAAATCCTGTTGTGTATTTCTTCTATCTCTTCTCCTGACAATGTATGATTCAGTCCATTTATCTCAAAACAGAATGTAAGACTTTTCATTTTCTCAGGCAACCCCGACCCTTCGTACTTATATCTGTATCTTATATCCAGCAGATTTTCATGAGTGAAAGAAGATATCTTTTTCCATATTTCATCGAATGTCTCTTTTTTCTCTGCAAGAATAGAGAAATCAAGCCTGGTGGATTGATACCTGAGAGGTTCCCTGAAAAGAACTTCATTATCCTTTCCATCAGCAACAATATCAAGATTCAGCTCAAAAAGCCATACTGATTTTCTTACAGGAAATTTTATACCCTTGAAAGGATGTTCCTTCTTCATTATATCAGGATGAAGTGCTGCAAAATAACCAGCTTTTTCTGGTACTTCAATACTCAGACATGCATGAGGATTTACCCAACTAAGATCAATTTCTTCATACAATCTGAAAAACCATTCTTCCTTGTTCAATAAACGTGGAATCTTTCTAATCAAGGATTTTACGTGATGAAATTCCTTCTCTCTGTTTATCTCATCAACAAGTGATATGCCTGCAAGACAGGTATATTCTTTCTTTCCTGAAAAAGTCTTTGATATCTCCACAATCCTCATATTTTCTTCAAATCTCGTATTTTCAAGTAATATCATAAGAAGATTGGGGATCAGAGTATCTTTGAGATTTTCCTGACCTTCCAGCGCAGGATTTCTTAATGTTAGCAGATTTAAGGATTTATATCCAATCGTCTCAATCCATTTCCTCTCAAACCAGGGATAACACTGGATCTCAGTGAAACCTCCCTCTAATATGAAGTGCTTTAATATATTCTTTACATAATCCTTCTTTGTTTTTCTTGCATTTATTGGCGTAAAAGCATGAACAGGTTTTATATTATCAAATCCGTAAATTCTTGAAATCTCCTCAGCTATATCCTCCTTTATCGATATATCTCTTGTTGCCCTGAATGACGGAATTTCAACTGTCAGGATTATATCATTGTCCTTCTTGATCTCAATAACCTTGAAGTGCAATCTGCTTAAAATATCCTTGATTTCATCAATAGCAATGTCATGCCCAGTGAATTCCCTTATCCATTCATAAGAAATATCAAGAGTGATTTTCTCATATTTGCTGTAATTCCTGTCTGTTAATCTTGACAGTAGTTTCCATTCAATATTCGATGAACTAAGCAGTTCTAGAAATCTCATTACAGCAATGATGGTAAGCTCTGGATCAATGGATTTCTCGAATCTCATAGATGATTCAGTTCTCAAACCTGTTTTCATAGATGTCTTTCTTATATGAGCTGCATTGAAATTAGCTGATTCAAGAAGCAAGGTTGTAGTATCTTCCTTTATTTCGGATTCTTCACCACCCATTATTCCTGCAAGAGCAACTGCCTTATCTGGACCTTTTATTAGAAGAGAGTTTTCAGGTAAAATCCTCTCGACACCATCGAGTGTATTGAATTTATCCTCAGAATCAATACTGTCCACGCAGATAGCTTTTACAAGCCTGTAATCAAAACAATGAGTTGGCTGACCGGTTTCCAGAAGTATGTAATTGGATAAATCCACTATTAAATTTATTGCCCTCATTCCAAGATAATACAATCTTATTCTTATGTTGTCCGGGGATTTAACAACTGGAACATTGCCTATAGCCAAACCTGTATATCTGTAGCATAAATCAGGTTTCAGTATTTCAATTGAAAGCTCAGGTTTATCCGTTTGAATTTTCTCTGCTTCTATTATCTGCAATTGACCGAGTTCTCTTTTGAATATGGCAGCCAGCTCTCTGGCAAATCCATAATGACCCCATAAATCAGGTCTGTGAGTTATTGCCTTGTTATCTACCTCTAAAATAACATCGTCTATCTGTATAAGATCCTTGATTGATGTCCCCAGTTCTGCTTGTTCATTATAATAATAAAGTCGACTGTCATCATCAGATATTCCAAGTTCCTTCTCAGAAGCAAGCACACAGCTACTCAATATTCCATGCACAGTTTCCTCTTTTATTTCTCCAATACCGCATAAAGATCCTCCAGATAAGGCACAAGCAACTCTCTGTCCCAGCTGCAGGTCTGGAGCCCCGCAATATGTCTGCAAATGTCCTCCCTTACCTGTATCAACGATGACAATGGACTTCCCTGTATCCTCATGCTTTTTTATATTAATAATTTCACCTAATACTACATTCCTGACATTTTCACCTTTTATCTCGTAGCCTTCTATCTCTGCGGTACTCAATGTTAACTTCAATGCTATTTCAGAAGGAGCAATATCATCAAGACAGACAAACTCTTTCAACCAGTTCAGGGACAGCTTCATTAAACTACCTTCCTGAATTGCTTGAGGACTCTCAGATCACCTGAATTCAAATATCTTATATCATCTATTCCGTATTTCATCATTGCAAGTCTTGTAAGACCCAGTCCAAATGCAAATCCCGTATATCTTGTATTGTCAATCCTGCCACTCTTAAGCACATTTGGATGTACCATACCACAGGGAAGAAGTTCAAGCCAGCCTGATTGTTTGCATGTTGGACATCCTTGTCCGTTACATATCTCGCAATTGATATCTAGTTCAAATCCAGGTTCCACGAATGGGAAATATCCCGGTCTCAACCTTGTCTTCACATCTCTTTTGAACACTTCCTTTAATAGAATCTTCATGGTGCAGATTAAATTGGCAATTGATATTTTTTCACCAACCATCAAGCCCTCTATCTGGTAGAATGTATTTTCATGTGAAGGATCTATTGTTTCATATCTGAAGCACCTTCCAGGAACAATAGACATGAGAGGGAAATCCCGTCTCTCCTCAACGAATTTTTCCATGGTTCTCACCTGTACCGCACTTGTCTGGGTTCTCAATACTCTTCCGTCTGTAAGCCAGAATGTATCCTGCATATCTCTTGCAGGATGCCATGAAGGTGTATTCAGCGCATCAAAATTATAGTATTCGCTTTCAACTTCAGGACCTTCCTCTATTGTGAATCCCATCCTTATGAATATTTCCTCTATCTCCCACTTTATAGATGTAACCGGATGAATAGTACCAGACATTATATTAAATGGTGTATCAGAAGAAAGCATAGTCAAATCGAAATCCATCTTCAACTTTGACTGGATTTCAATCTGCTGTATCTCTGTTTTTTTCCTCGCAAATTCGGAATTCAGGAGATTCTTTGTTTCATTCGCAATCTGTCCCGTTCTGGACCTTTCTTCAGGTGAAAGACTGCCAAGAGATTTGAGTATGCTTGAAATCTCTCCTTTCTTCCCCAGATATTTTATATACCATGAATTAAGAGAATCTCCATCTAATACTTCTTTTAATTCATCCAGAGCAGTTTTTTTCAATTCATCTATTTTCATTTTTTTCCAGTTTTCTTGCATGAAGTTACAACAAATTACTTACTTTTTTTTCTTGTGACATAGAAAAAATCCCTGCCGCTTGTATTCAAATAGCAACCAGGATAATAATTGAATTTATCAATAACAACTGGTTTCTTCTCTTCCTTGTCCCATGCAAAAGCACCAAAGTGAACATTTCCAGGATTCATATCAAGATGTATTGCGTTCCATACTCCTCCTGTCGCAAGTGCAATGGCAAGGGTTTGACCTGATAAATTATCTCCAAGGGCATATATTATATTACCACTTTGATCCACTCCAACAGCACTTCTTCTTGTGTAAACACTTCCCGCTACTGTCCATCCCCACTTCAAATTGGCAAGTTCAGGTTTCCCATCCCTTACAAGCAAGGTTAAATTCTGTCTCATTGAATGCCACCTTGGAGCTGGATCAGGTACGTGAGGAGCAACCCATACTGAATCATCACTCATATATATTGTTCCAATATCATTCCCGAATATCTTGGATCTCGGTGTAAGTATTGGATTGGCATAAACCTTTCCTTCCTGTACAAGTCCATATCCCCCATGCTGATATCTGAATCCTCCACTGAATGCAGCTGCAAGATCAGGCATCTTTTCAAAGGAAATTCTTCCAGGACCTCTTGCAGGTTCTCCTGTACCACACATTATATTCAAATGGAAGTCCTTTCTGCCAAACCAGTAGAAATATACTTCCGCATACGGTCTTTTTACATCAGGTCTAAGGAATGTGTACCAGTAGCCACCAGGTTTTTGAATCCATTGACCTTCATTAGGTTTTTCAGGAATAAGTATGCTTTTGAAATTGATGGGTTTGGTTATACCCTTAGTCTTGAATTGTTTTCCAGAGAAGTCATCAGTCTGTCTTACAAGGATTTCCTCCTCACTTGAAAGAAGATAAACTAACCTGTTGTATTTGTCTTTGTATTTGAAAATATACTTCTCTGCAACATCCATATTATCAGCACCAATTACTGTTCTTACTGACTCAGATATGTCAGCTCCATAATGCTCCCAGCCCCCTGTCTTGTTCCAGTAAATTATTCCTGCAGAAAGAGAGGAAAAAGTCATTATTACAGTAATTATCTTCACCCAGATTGATATCTTCTTGTGATAAACATACAGGCAAAATCCAATTGTTAATTTGGAAACTGTTGTTATCAACTTGCTAATCCCGTTCGCTGAGTTATTCCTCTTCTTTATTCTGCTATCAGAATCAATGCTTGAAAGACTGGGAATCAATTGATGCGCAAGGGTGGACATTTTTCTATCTGTTGCTTTCCTTCAGTACCATATCAACTGTTATTGCTGCCGAGAGAAAAAGCTTTTTCTCGTCTAAAGTGAATTTTCTTGTCTCGTTGAATGCGATTATATAATTATCAGCTGAAGTGAACAATTCCCTGCCAAGTCCTGCCCATTTTTTTGTAATCTTGAGAAACTCATTCCCTGATTTATCCACAAGTTTGAAGTCCCATCCTTTCCAGTCACCCAGAAGATTTGCCACAAGACTTGAAGATGCATCATAGACTTCGAACTTGAATTTCAGAAGTGCAAATTTCTGCTTGAATGAACCAAGAAGCCTTCCATCTTCGTCATGAACAGTGATTTTCGACATGAAGATAGTGAAACCTCTTTTTATGAAGAAGAGTTTTCTCTCATCCATTTCAGAAAACCAGACCGTGAATGGAAGCATTGGCTTATAATCAGTGAATTTCAGCATTTTTATAAGAAAATTTGGAACAATCTCCTGAACCACTCCAATATTGTTTCCATTATCATCCATCAAATCATAAGCATTCGCTGCCTTGAAAAAACCGACTCTTTCCTTAACGAAATAATTCGTTCTGTCTAGAAGACTCATATTTCCCCCTTATCTATAACAATATGCTTAGTCCTGATTTACACTTATTATGTCAAGTAATATGCACAATTCTGATCTTCTCTGTTATTTTTTTTTCTTTGTATTGTCAGGCTTTTTACTCTTGTTTTTTCTTTCTTCCAGCCTCTTCTTTTCCTTTTCCCTTTTCAGACTATCCTCTACTGCCTTTCTTTTCATCTGTTCAGCAATACTGTCCCTTTTTTCATATATTTTTGCGTAATCAGGTAAGTCAAGATTGAATTCAGGGAGTTCCTTTCCTTCCAGAGCCATGTCAATCCAGTCATTTATCTGGAAAACAGCATTTGGAGGCACTGGCAGATCAACATACCATTTCCCTTCCCTGTTAACTAAAACTAGCTGCAGCTGCCTGTAATAATTGTCATCTTTATGATGAACAACATACATAAGCAGAATCCTGTTTTCAAGCATAAGTTGCATCTTTAGATATGCAGTGTCAATGGAAGCATATGAATTCCAGTAGTCAAGTCTCCCTGACAATTTATTGCCGAAATCAGGAGAGACTTTCTGGAGTTTCAATATTCCTTCCTCAACCATCCTTAACCTTCTTCTGTCTTCAGGAAGCACAAGTTCCAGAGCTTCTTCCTTCTTTCCCTCTTTTGCAAGTTTCAGAAATCTTGAGCCTGTTTCTTTCGGAGTTAATGGTTTGCCGCAAGAAACTAAGAACAACAGTATTATACAAAACAGAAATCTTTGCATAACAAAAAGATAACTTCCTTACTTCCTGCACTTCAAATAAATCATCCTGAAATTATGCTTGCCTTTCTGGAGTATATAAAATCCTTCTCTCAGGTTCATTCTTATATCCTGGATAATTATTTCCTTGTATTCCTTCCTTTTATCAGTAACATTCTCTCTCAGCTCCTTGAGCAGAATATGCCTGTTATCATATGTCAAATTGGTCATCTGCATATCATATATTTTGAGTCCATTCTGCTTGATAAGTGTTCTTGCAATAGAAGCTGATTCTACAAGTTCTGCCTTAAGGAAGATGCCAGGAATATACAGGTTTTGATCCTTGTCGTAATCTTCATTTATCTCAAGCGGTTCTGCATTCTCTATATCAAGAGGAATCTGGCGCTCCTGACTGGATTCTCTGAATCTCCTTTCACCTTCTTCAGCTCCTTCTATCTTGTGATAACGTTGTGTTACATTGAAGGCAATTCTCTTTTTTACACCCATAGGATCCTGTTCAATTCTCTTCTTGAGGTTTTCCTTTTCCTCTATACTGAAGTCAGTTGCCAGATCAAGATAATGAGATATGAAAGAATCCGATATTCTCATCACCTTTGCATACATGTCAGAAGGAGAGTCCAGCACATTTATTGTATTGCCAAAGGATTTACTCATTTTCCTTCCATCTGTTCCCATCAGCAATGGAACAGTAAGCATAATATGAGGTTTCTGACCCATATTTTCCTGGATTATCCTGCCTGCCAGCATATTGAAATGTTGATCATATGCACCTACCTGTACATCACATTCCAGTGCATAGGCATCATAACCTTGCATCAATGCATAGAGTGTTTCATGAAATCTCAGACTGACTCCCTTTTCCATTCTCTCCTGAAAATCACGTCTTGCTATTATCTGTTTCAAAGGGAAATAGCTGGCTATCTTGACGAGATCCTTGAATTGCAATCTGGAAAGCCATTCACCATTGAATCTTATCTCTGTCTTTTCGGGATCAAGAACCTTGAATGCCTGATCCGTATATCCCTTTGCATTTTCCATTAAATCCTCATGAGTGAATTGCTGCCGTTCCCTGGATTGACCACTTGGATCTCCAATCAAGCCAGTATAATCACCAATAAGGAAAACAACTTGATGACCAAGTTCCTGAAAAGTCTTCAGTTTAAGTACAGGGAGTAGATGTCCAATATGAAGAGAAATCTTTGTTGGATCAACTCCCAGATATACCCTTAATGGTTTCCCTTCCTTTAACCTTGCCAGGAGATCCTTGCTCATCTGTTCCCTCAGGCCTCCCTTTGGAATATCCTCTGAGTTCTTGAGGAAATCTTCGTCTTCATCAGCGAATTTAGTCCCGTACATCAACAAAAACAGTTGCTGTTCTGGAGAATGCATGTTCTGCTCCTTTCGATTTATCCTGCTTGATTTCATATTAGCATTCTTTTTGGCAAGCAAAAGAGATTATAAAGCATCTGTTTTGCTTCAAAAACTGAAAGATTGTTTTACAATTAAGTTCAACAGGTTCAAGAATAAAAATTGATGCTTAATTCATGCAATTCCATATTTTTATTGACATAAAAACCCGTGAAAGAAATGGTTAATAAAAAAAGGAAGATTAAATGAGATTGAAGAAATGTTATAATTGTGGATTTGAAAATCATCCTGATATGGAAGTATGCCAGAAATGCGGACATAATATCTCAGGGATATTCGATAAATTGAATCTATCCGGTTCAAATATGAACAAAGGTTCTGTTATTTCAAGTGAAATGACACTTGAAGACCTGTCATCTGAAGAGGTAGATTATTCACAGGAGGATCTGAAAAATATAATAAACGATGCTTTAAGCAAAAATCCTGATATAAAAATCAATTCTCAAAGCAGAATCATAAACATGTCTACAAAAGAAGCCAATGAATTGGTTAACAGATCATATAAAAATCAATACCAGTCTGATCCAAGAATAATAGAGACTTCTAGAAAAAACACAAGAATAATTATTTTAGCAGTCGGCATGGCAGTTCTTTTAATGGGAATAAGCATGATTGCAGTGCTTTTTGTCAGTCAATCCCAATCAAAACCTTCTTCGTCACGTTCTGTAAGTATTCCTTCCCAGACCAATATAAACAAGGTGGTTTCTCCATCTCTTGTTTCATCTCAGAATGAGGTTGGTATAGGGAAAACAAGCAACAATATTGACAGGAAAACCAATACAGTCAAGAAAAACTATTCAGGTAATATAGTATTCAAATTCACTTTCAACAGACCTTTGTCAGCTGGAGAGAAAATCACTTTCGCATGGTGTCATGAAAACCTGGATAATGTCATCACATCCTTTGATTATACTGCAAACGGCAATGAGAATTACGTCACTTACAGCCAGAAAATGCAGGGAGGAAATCTGAAGGAAGGGGCATATTTCTGTAAATTGCTGAGCGATAACAGACTTATAGGTTTTCAGACAATTGTTGTTATGAAATAAAGCTCCGCTCTTGATTGCGGAGCTGTTTCTATTTTATCTCCAGTGCTACTTCTATCATATCCACTATCTGCTTGTCAGTAAGATTTCTCTGCTGGGCAGCACCAGTTGGACATGCTGCAGCACACGCACCACAGCTTTCGCACAAGACAGCATTGACTTCCACAATATGCTTTTCCTTATTCAATGATCTTGCACCATAAGGACATACAAGGACACAATTCCCGCACATGGAACACAGAGAACCATCAACATCAACAATTGTTGGCTCTTTCCATAAATAATCCTGACCGAACATCTCTAGAACCTTGCTTGCAGCTCCAGATGCCTGGGCAACAGTCTCAGGAATGTCTTTTGGAGCCTGAACCGCTCCGGCAATGAATACTCCACCTGTAAGGCTTTCGACAGGACGCAATTTTGGATGAGCCTCATTAAGGAATCCGTTCTCATCATACCCAACCTTTAAAAGCTTGGCTAGTTCCATTGTACCCTTGCCTGGAACCATTGCCATTGCAAGAACAACAAGATCAGCTTCTATTTCAACTCTCTTGCCAGAGAGAGTATCAGCACCCATGACTACAAGATGATCATTCTCCTGATAAATCTTGCTCACTCTTCCTCTCAGATAACTTATATGCTCATGTTCAATTGCATTCTGCACAAATTCCTCATAACGCTTGCCATTTGCCCTTATATCCATGTAAAAAACAGTTGCCTTTCCATCATGAACCTTATGCTTGTATAAAAGTGCATGCTTAGCTGTATACATGCAGCAGATTTTCGAGCAATATGCCTTGTGATGTTCAGGATCCCTGCTTCCGCAACACTGGACGAACACCACTCTTTTCGGGACAGTACCATCTGATGGACGAAGCACTTTTCCTTCAGTCGGTCCTGATGCTGAAAGAATTCTTTCGAATTGCAATCCATCAATTACATCTTGATAACGTCCATATCCATATTCAGCCATTAATTCCTTGTCATATAAGTCATATCCTGTAGCAACAACTATTGCACCTACTTCTATAAGTATGTCTTCTGGTTGCTGGTCGAAATCAATTGCCTTTCTCTCACAAGCTTCTGCACATTTATTGCATTTAATCGGGTTTATCCCGAGACATGTTTCCGGATCTATATGATAAATGGTTGGAACAGCCTGTGGAGACGGAATATATATTGCTTTCCTGTATTTTAGTGTCTGATTGAATTCACTTGGAACTTCGACAGGACATACTTCTGCACAATCACCACATGCAGTGCAGTCAGCTCTTTTTACATAATCAGGTTCTTTATGAACAGTCACCTTGAAGTTTCCTATAAATCCTTCAATTTTAGTGACTTTTGACAAAGTGTAAAGCTCAACATTTGGATGCCTTGCAACTTCCACCATCTTGGGAGTAAGAATACATTGTGAACAGTCAAGTGTCGGGAAAGTCTCAGATAACTGTGCCATATGTCCGCCAATTGTTGCTTCCTTTTCAACAAGATATACTTTGTAACCTGCTTTCGCAATATTAAGTGCAGCTTCTATTCCTGCAATTCCTCCACCAATCACAAGAGCCTTCTTTGTAACAGGTACCTGAATAGGATCAAGTGCTTCATTTCCCTTCAATTTCTCAACTATTTGGGAAATGGAAGTAATTGCTTTTGAAGTAGCAGAATCCTTGTCTTCAGTAACCCAGCTAACCTGTTCCCTTATATTCGCTATTTCAAGCTGAAAAGGATTGAATCCTATCTGCTGTACAGTATTTCGGAATGTCGACTCATGCATTGTCGGGCTGCACGCCGCAATTACAACTCCCTTCAAGCCATGCTCCTTGATCCTGTTGAGAATTATTTTCTGCCCAGGTTCACTACAAAGATATTGATATGATTCAGCATGAACAACACCAGGATAAGTCCTGAAATGCTCAGCAACCTTCTCTACATCAACAGTTCCAGCAATGTTTGATCCGCACCAGCAGACAAAAACACCTATTCTTTTCATCTATGCCTCCTTATAACAGACCAGATTCTTTCAATACTGGTCTGGGATCAACCTTTGTTCCGTTCAATTCCAGTTCCTCTTCGGGTAAACCCAGAGCCAGACCTAACAACTGAGTGAAATAAAGAATGGGAACTGGCTTGAAATCACTGTGCTCCTTCTCAATATCGAATTGATGCTTGTCAAGATTATAGAGGCACAAGGGACAGCTGGTTATCATAATCTTAGCTCCTGCTGCTCTTGCCTGACGAAGTATCCTGTATGAAGCAAGCCATACTTCCTTTGGCCTGTTTACCTCTACGTATGAACCGCAACACTCGGTATCCATTGAATAATCAACAGCATCTCCTCCCAGTGCATCAATAAGATTATGAAGTATCTCGGGAGCTTCCTGATCCTCTATTTCGAGTTCCTTTTGCGGTCTGATAAGCTGACAGCCATAATATGGAGCCACTTTCAGTCCATTCAATGGTTTCTTGATATATTTCTTCAGATTATCGAATCCGATCTTTTCCTTTATTAATTCTAGCAAATGCAGTACATTCACTTTACCATGATACTGATCGTCATTGTCCTGGATCTTGCCATCTTCAAGGAAGAGATTCAGTTTTTCCAGCTTCTCTGAATCATTTTTGACTGCATAATTCGCTCTTTTAAGTACATTATAGCATGCGCTGCAAATAGTTACTAATTCAGTACCAACTTTTTCAGCTCTTGCCAGATTTCTTATTGGAGCTGCCATTTTCATAATATTGTCATTTGCCAGAGAGAAATTTGCTCCACAGCATGTCCATTCTGCCATTTCCTCAAGTTCAATGCCAAGGATTGCCATGCTGGCTTTGGCAGTTCTTTCCAAGTTACTGGCTTTTGTCTTCAAGGTACAACCCGGATAAAAATTTACTTTCATTTCTCCTCCATCCAAATTCTAAGGGGAATATTTACGCATGGCACCAACTAGTGCCTGAATAGGAAGCTCTTCCCTGTCTTCCTCGGGAATATCTGAAGCATTAAGGTAAGCAACATTCTGTCTCAAAAGCAGAAGTCTTACTGCCTCCATTATCCTTGCAAGATCAACTCCCTTTGGACATCTGCTTGTGCAAGTCAGGCATGAAGCGCAAAGCCATATAGTATTATGCTTTAATAGTTCGTCAAAGGCTCCTATCTGAAGCAGTCTTATTATCTGGTTTGGCATTATATCCATGTTTTCGCTCATGGGGCAACCTGCAGTGCACTTCCCACATTGATAACAAACATAAACATCCTGACCGGAAATATCTTTTATTATTTCCAGTATTTCCTCAGGTTTAATGTTCAGCTCTTTTTTTGTGTTTTCAGGCATTTTCAACAGCCTCCTTAACAAAATTGAAACTCCTATAATAGAAATTCAAAGTCAGAGAAAGGCTATTTTTTTGACAAGTGAAATACGTAAAAATTACTTATATTTTAATGTTTTTGTAAAATCGGCAGGATGGATTTCCTTAAAAATCAAGATTCCAGACACCATTATTTTTTTGATATTCCTTGCTGCAATTTCTGCAGATTATTTTGTTCTTTTCTTTCTCCATTTCCTCGCTTCTGCATGAAGGACATATCAATGTAGCAAATGCTCTCTTAAGTCTTTCCTGTTTTGTTTTTTCTCTTTTCTTCAGGAACAGCTTTCGTCTTATGCCATCCTTTTTCTTCTCAATCCAGTTTGGAATAACTGTTCTCTTATTCTGGACATAATCAAGACAGAATTTCTTATCTTCATATGGAAAAATCATTTCATCATCTTCTATGAAATCAAATTCTATACTGTCTTCCCATAAATACTGCATCTCGAAAAACGGTATGAATTTGTTATATAAATCGCTCCACTCTCTTGTATTCCTTGACTCAGAGGAAGTTGTCACTCTTATGAGATAACCCCATGGTGGTAAGGGAGTTTGCTTTTTCCTGAAAAGAATTTTCCCATCCTTGTTGTTTACAAACCAGACATGGAAATCCCATCCAAGAATTCTTTCGCATATTTCAGAAGGACTGGTAATAAGACCGAATTTACCTATTCTTGAAAGCTCATTCAGGATTGCAGTCACTTGTTCCCTGTCTTTCATATGCTCTACAACATGCTTGCAGAAAATGAAATCGAATGACTTATCCTTGAATGGAAGTCTTGTTGCATCTGCAATTATTGTCTTGTCTTTCAGAATCTTTGCTTCTGCACCATCCCTGTGATAAGTATCATTTGGATACTTGTCTATGACAAGATCTGCCCATTGAACAGGATCATGACCTCCTCCGACATCCAGGACCAGACTATCTGGCTGAATTGGAAGATAGTATCTCATACAAGCTTCCTTGTAAGGAAAGTACTCCTCATTATGTATATTGGGGATTTGCGCCATATTCCTTAAGTTTTCTTGCTTTCTTGTATTCAATTATTGCCTTATTAGTCAAGCTTTTCTTTAAGGAGGTATCAATCCAGTCACAGAGAAGTTCTGGATTCAGATAAAGGGAAGTTACATTAAACTAAAATCCTGAGTTCATTTCAAAGATCTTATTACTTATTTCTTCTTACTAGTTTACCTTCACCACCCTCTTGCATTCCTTCCCTGCCTTCACTACATAAACTCCCTCTTTCCATTTGCTTGTATCAAGAGAATGTTTGCCTTTGGTAAGGTTCATAACCAGTTGACCAGTAAGGGAATAGACAGCACCTGAAGATGGCAGGGAAATTGACAAGCGGGATGAGAAGGGGTTGGGGGAAGCTGAAAAGGATTTAGCTGGAATAATTGAGTAGTTTTCTTGTTTATCAAAATCTGTCTCTTCTGAAGTTTCTATAGCATAAATATAACCATCATTGCTCCCTACAATTACTGTTCCAAGACTAACTGAAGGACTTGAATTGACTTCCCCACCAGTCTGATATTTCCAATATAAAGAACCATCAGTTGCTTTTATGCAATATACGTATGAGTCATTACTTCCAAAGAATATATAATTATAGTAATAAAATGGAGATGAATCTATACTGCCATTTGTTTTGAAACGCCATTCAAGACTTCCATCTCCGCTATATAATGAATAAAGATAACCGTCTCTACTACCAAAATAAAGCTTACCTTTACTAACAACAAGCTTTGGGGAAGAATAAATTGCTCCTTCTGTTTGATATTCCCAGAGAACTAAAGGACTATGCTGAGCAGTATTCAAGCAATGCATTTTACCATCAATAGTACCAAAATACCTGTAACCAGCACTACCATGAACTGCAACTGAAGAATAGATAGGTGATTGCATATTAATTCTGTCTGCAATTCCCTGACCGGGGATGATTGTCCATAGAGTACCTGAAATATCCCCCATCGAATACCAAGGACAACCATTAGTGAAGCCATCAGCTTTTGTAACAACGGCAGCGTTGGTATTGGTAGTATAATATATTTCACCAGAATAATAGTCTATCTCATATATTTTGCTATTATCGGATCCTAAAACCAACCTTCCACTTGACCAGTATCCATGTATATTTGGAGATGAAATAATAGGTTGCCCAGCATTGAATGTCCATAATATGCTTCCATTATCTGCCTGAATTGCATACATAACTCCATCTCTGCTTCCTGCAAATATCATATTACCATAAAGATACGGTGAGGAAATGACTTCTCCTCCTGTCTTGTATCTCCATATTAAATCTCCATTAGTTCGTTTGAGAGCATATATATAGGTATCATTGCTTCCGACAAAAACTGTCGTTGAATTTACATAAGGAGATGATTTAACTGAATCCCCTGTCTTATACCTCCATATTAAATCCCCACGAGCTGAAAAAACTATGCTAATTGAATAAAGGATGAAAACCACAATTATAAAGTTTTTCATAAATTACTTCCTTAATTTATTTTCACTACTCTCTTGCATTCCATGCCACTCTTCACTATATAAATTCCCTCTCTCCATTTGCTAGTATCAAGAAAATGTTTGCCTTTATCTAATTTCATTATCAATTGACCTGTAAGGGAATAGATAGCTCCTGAGGATGGCAGGGAAATTGACAAGCGGATTGAGAAGGGGTTAGGAGAGATGGAGAATGATTTGGAAGGAATATAAGAATCTGATTTATTCTCTTTGAAGCCAGTATATCCGTAAGTTTCTACTGCCTGGATGAATTGACTACTGCAAAAATATACAATCCCATTAGCTACAATAGGGGAATTAACAATTCCAGCATTCTCTCCTCTATATCTCCATTTTAACGACCCGTCTGAAGAATTCAATACATAAAGATAGCCATCATAACTTCCAGTATAAACAACTCCATCTGAGACACAAGGAGAGGAGAAAACACCATCACCTGTTTGATATCTCCATTTAAAAGTTCCATCTGAGCAATTTATAGCATAAAGATAATTATCATTACTTCCAACATAAACAACTCCATCTGAAACACATGGAGAGGAATAAACCATACCACTTGTCTTATATCTCCATTTAAGAGTTCCTTCTGAACAATTTATTGCATAAAGATAAGTATCATTACTTCCAACATAAACAACTCCATCAGAGACACAAGGAGAGGAGGAAACATTTTCACCTGTTTGATATCTCCATTTAAGAGTTCCATCTGAGCTATTTATAGCATAAAGATAATTATCATTACTTCCAACATAAACAACTCCATCTGAAACACATGGAGAAGACCTTACTGCCCCATCAGTTTTATATTTCCATTTTTCAATCCCATTGCTTTTAGTTAATGCATATACGTAATTGTTATTGTCTCCAAAATAAATAAGTCCATTATAGATACAGGGAGAAGATCTAATTGTATAATCTCCGGAATAATAACTCCATTCCAGCATTCCATTAGATGATGTTAATGCAAATAAATATCCTGAAAAATTTCCAAAGAAAACTATATTTTTCTCATAACAAGCAGTAGTAACAATAAGATCACCTGATTTGTATAACCAAATTAGTTTTCCATCAAATGCATTCAAAGCATAGAACTTACAATCATTACTTCCTATATAGACTGAAGTATCATTTATAAAAGGTTTAGAGTCTATATAAGCCCCTGTTTCGTATTTCCATATCAAATCTCCTGGTTCTGAAAAGAGAAAACAAGTCAAGTATAGGAAAAGAACTATAAATGTAAAAGTCTTCATTTCAACCTCCTTAATATTTCTAATTAATCTTTATTATTTTTTTTGTTTCTTTCCCTGCCTTAACTATATAAATTCCCTCTCTCCATTTGCTAGTATCAAGAGAATGCTTGCCTTTGGTAAGGTTCATAACCAGTTGACCAGTAAGGGAATAGATTGCTCCTGAAGAAGGAACTGTTATTGCTAATCTATCTGAGAAGGGGTTGGGTGAGATGGAGAGGGAGGGGGCTGGAATATAAGAAGCTGATTTGTTGTCTTTGAAACCAGTCTGACCTATTGGACTGAAAGCAACTTCATCTACTAGTTTAGTATGTCCATAAAATGTTCTTATGCAAGTGCCATCTGATACTCTCCAATATTTTAATGTGAGATCAAAACTAGATGATATTGCATA
>JAFGND010000017.1 GCA_016927185.1 Candidatus Coatesiibacteriota bacterium | reverse complement strand
GTGGCTCATTAGTAGAAGAAAGAAAAGTTGAATGAAAATAGCAATCGTTGCTCCAGTAAATTTTGATAAGGTTACATTATTTATTTCTGTCTATTTTTCCTCAATAGCGAAAATCCTTAAGATGAAAGGATACGATATAAGGATATTTTCATTTGTTGAATTTTTTCAGGACAAATTTATGAAATACCTCTTTGGTAAATATTACTTGGGAATAAGATATAATCTAAGAAGAATAATAGATTTTCCTTATGATAAAATGCTGATACATGAGCTTCATGAGAAAATAGTGAATTTTGAACCTGATATTATCCTCTTTCATCCAGTAGATTTTTCATACTTTTACTTTTTTCTTGAAATGTTTAAAGGCAAGATACCATTACTTGGATGGCTGGGAGTTCATCCGGACTACATAAATAAATTAATTCTAAAATCATATATAGAAGCGGATTGCCTCTTATACTATGATCCTGAATATGAAAAAATCTTTAAAAATATAGGTTGCAGAAGAACGGAAAGGTTGCCCTTCGGTATTGATATTGACAATTTCAATGCAGTTTCACCATCTCCTGACAAAGAACTGGAAAATTCGATTGTTTTTACAGGAGCAGTGAATGAGGAAAGACTTGAGTATTTCAGGAAAATAGCAGATCTGCCATTCAGGATTTATTCCTACAACAAAGAGATTGTGAGTGAAGGAGGGTTATCAAGTAATCTTAGAGCTGAAGTATATGGCAGTGAAATGATTTCAATCATGAAATCCTCTGCAATTGTTCTCAACATTCACAGAAAACTGGAGATTTCAGGTGGTAATTACAGATTATTTGAAATTCCTGCAGCAAAAGCCTGCCAGCTAGTTGATTACAAACCAGGTATTTCTGAGTACTTTGAAATAGGAAAGGAACTTATGACCTTCAAGGATAAAGATGAATTTGTCAAACAGTCAAGAATTCTTCTTCATGACAAAGCCATGCGTGAGGAGATTGGAAAAGCTGGATATGAAAGAGTGAAAAGGGAACACACAATCAATATAAGAGTTGAAAGACTTATAGAGATAATAAATAGTTTGTAATGAAAAAAGATCATATCGTTGCTACCTTCATGCCTTTTAATCTGAAAAAGAATCCTTATCTTGACCTACTCTCAGAATCACTTGAAAAAGAAGGAGTTGAAATAATAAATCATGACAGCAGATTCAATATTATATTTCTTTTACGTAATTTAAGAAAACTTGATATAATACATTTTCACTGGCCATCTGCTTACAATGATCATGAAAACAAAATCAAGCGGAATATAAAATTCCTGAATTTCTGCTTCACAATAGTATTATCTAAAATGCTGAGATACAAGATCTTCTGGACAGTCCACAACCTTTATCCCCATGACTACAAAAACATGTTTCGTCATAAAATTTCAAGGAAAATACTTGCAATGCTGGCTGATGGATTATTTATTCATTTTGCAGCTGCAGAAAAGGCTGTGAAAAAGGAGTTTGGTGGCAGAAAATTCTACAAGATAAAACATGGAAACTATTTGAATAAATATCTACCACCTGTAGACAAGAATTTAGCAAGGGAAAAACTAAATCTTGACAAAGATGCATTTTATCTGATGATTTTGGGTATGCTCAGGAGCTATAAGGGAGTTTATAAATCTGCATGTGATTTTATCGAAATAGCTCCACCCGATTACAAACTGCTTATAGCTGGTTCTGAAGGAGACAAGGAAGAAATGAGACTGCTAAAGGAGTTGGCAGATAATAACACAGACAGGATTATATTGAGAACAGAATACATACCAGATTCTGACATTAATATTTATTTCTCTGCCGCAGATATTATCTGGTTGTCTTATAGGAAAATATTCACTTCAGGAAGCTTATTATTGGCATTTTCCCAGAAGAAGCCTGTTCTAGCTCCTAAATCTCCTTTTTTCGAGGAAATGGTTTCAGAAGGTTCTGGGATTCTCTACGATCCAGAAAGCAAAGAATCATTGAAAGATGCATTTATGAATCTTCAGAATTTGGATCTTGAAAAGGCATCTGAAAAAGCTTATCAAATATCTCTTTCATGCGACTGGAAGGAAATCGCAGATACAACGAAAAAAGCCTATGAAGAAGCATAAGCATGTTTATCTGGAAATTTCAGTTTTAATTTTAATTCTGTCAGTTTTTTTCCTTATCGGTTTGTTAAGGATAAAAAATTCAGATGGATTCTTTACTGAAGACGAAATTGCTCATTACATGCTTACTTACTCAGCCAAAGACAGATTCGGTAATCTTATAGAGGTTTATAATAAGCCATTATTTGCGCTTCTTTATTATCCGTTTGTGAGAGCAGGTATAGAATATGCACGATTGCTTACACTAATTATTTCAACCATGACATTGTTTCTTGTTTTCAGTTTGTCAAGACGACTTCAAATCAACAGCTTGATCTCAGTTCTTATACTTGCAACTTTTCCAGCATTCTTCAGCATTTCCATAGCAAATCTGACTGAACCCCTAGCAGCATTGTTATTGATATTAACCTGCTATTTCACTGCTTCAGAAAAATACAAGATATCAGCTTTATTCGGGGGATTGCTTCCACTTACTAGATTCGAAGGAGCCTTCCTGCTTGCATGTTTCATAATCTACTGGCTTACAAGGAAAGAACTGAAAGCAGTTCTTGTTTCATTATACGGGCTTCTATTGTGGTGGATAACAAGCTTTATATATACTAAAGATGCATTATGGTTATATGAATCGTTCAGAATATATGGCACAAAATACAGACAGGAATCTGTAGATGTTTCTTACTGGTTCAAGAGATTGATACATATATTCGGACCGGCAGGATTATTCCTTCTGTTAATTGGATTTGTCAAATCCTTGAAAGAAAAACCTTTGTATATTTTTTTGTTTTCCATTTTCATGCTTATCAATATTATACTCTCATATATTGGAACTTATAGCAGATATGACAGGTTTTTCGTTACAATCTCTCCTGTTGTATGTATTATTGCATCAATCGGTTTCAGTAATCTCTCTAAAAAGCAGTTATCTCCTCACCTTTTTTATCTCGCTTCCTTCCTTTTCATTTTAGTAGATGGATATTACGAGATTCAGGGAAGGCATCTGGAACAGACTTACCTTTATAGATACATCCCGATTTTTATTATCCTAAGCAGTTTCATGATATTTGGTTTCAACTGGCATTTCATAAATAAATGGATTATAATAGCATTATCATCAGTACTTTTACTGCAGGTGTTTCTCAAGTATTTTACTTCATTTGAAATCCCGTTTCCTTACATAAGACTGGCCAGATTCTGGCTTGTTTTATCAGCTTCAGCTTTCATAGTGAAAACAGTCCTTTCAAGAACGAAAAACAAGAAGCTTGAAATCATTTTTCCCATTATATTCATTTCTGCTCTTCCTGTTTCACTAATTCTGCCTATAATGAGTTTTGCAAAACCAAGACAGTTCTATCAGAGAATGAATATTGAGGAAAAAATGTGTGAAAATGCTGTCAAATGGTTTATCAAGAATCTCAGTAATGAGAAAAAGGCGAGATGCAATAACAGTTTAATATGGTATTTCTTTGCGAAGCATTCAAAGGATATGAAAATTGATTATAGAGAGAGCAATAAATATGAAGATCTTGATTATCCAGTTATCTGGGATTCAAGGTATTCATCTAATATTGATAAATATCCATCAGGATATAAAATAATCTATCAAGAAGAAAATATTTCACCTTATTTCAATAACAGGAAATTCGAGATTATAATTTTCAAGAAACCATAAAAATATAAACTAACTAGATCTCTCTGCTTCCCTGAAAAATATCGGCAAGCATAGTTTTTCAGCGAATTTATTCCTTGCCTTTATATTGAATATCAATGGCAACAAGGCTTTGCTAGCAGGAACATAATCTATTATATATATACCGAATTCCCTTGTTTCCCCAGATGCAAGATTGAACTTCCTTTCGCCTGAAACAAACAGCCCTGAATCCAGTTGTGTTATTTCAACATCAATCTTCTCCATACAGTTATTTTTAACCTTCAGGTTCATGAATTCAGGTTCGGCTTCAGGCAGCAGTTCTAAAATATTCGGATAAAGATCTAGATAGTTAGAACCAGATAAGAGTGTCGCATGTATCTTAACTTCCAGAACATCATCTACAAGATTATTCTGAGTAACATAAATCTTCTCATTAAAATGTCCATATTTATCCTTGGTATTTATAACTACTGGAATTGTATATTCAGTTTTTGAAAGAATACTGAAGGCAATTTTTTCCAGGAATGTACAGGCACACGTAGCTCTAACATCTTTAACTGAAATGCTGAAATTACTTGGATTATATAATTTCAGAAATGTCTTTATCTTTGTTTGAGGAGGAACTACCCCGAATTCCAGATCTTCCACATTGTTTATCTTCAGTTTTATACCTGGATTTTTTAATTTCTCTTTGCTGTCTATTACATTTGCCTTGATCAAGATGGGAATTATCTGGTTACCTGTATCATTCGTATGTAAATATACCGTCTCATTGACTTCTCCCGGGAGCATATTCTTGCCCCTGAATCCCAGAAGTATTTTCCCGCTTTTCTGCATCTGAATTGCCTGTTTCGGATAATCTGCTACAACACAATTGCAGGTTCCTCTTGCTGTTTTAAGTACGAGTGGATGAGATCCCTTGTTCCAGATTGTTATTTCAAAGTGCTTAATTTCATTCTGCTTTATGTCTCCTACATTCCATATTGAATCAGATACGACAGCTTCAGGACCATAAGATGCAACTATGCTTGATAATGAAATTATTATCAGAAATACAATTCTCATTTATCACTCTCTTCATTAATACCAGCTTTGCATGGAGAATTTTTCAGTACAAGTCTTTCAAGCAGCTTGCAATAAAGAGAAACCTCTCTCCTGCACGCACCATCTAGTGCATCCTTTGAAGGGAATTCTGCATGTTCACAAAATATATCACAGTATTTCATATCAATTCATACCTGCCATTTCCTTGAAAAGATTCATATAACTTATAGCACTTTTCTTCCATGAAAAATCACATTCCATTGCTGCTCTTCTCATCTTGCTTATGAAATCAGGTCTTTCCCGCCAAATATTATAAGCCCATTTTATTGTATTCAATAACGATTCCTGGGATAAATCATTAAAAACAAAACCATTTCCTTTTCCAGTATAAACATCCAGATTCTCTACAGTATCAGCAAGACCACCTGCTTTCCTGACAACAGGAAGCGTACCATATTTAAGTGAATACATCTGATTAAGTCCACAAGGTTCATATCTGGAAGGCATTATAAAAAAATCAGCTCCCGCCTCAATCATGTGGGATAACTCATTATTATACCCAATATACGAAGCACATTTCTCTGGATAATGTCTTGGCAATATACCAAAAATATGTTCCAGGTAAGAATCACCATCCCCCAGGATAATAAACTGGATGTTTTCAAGCAATAGTTTTGGAATTACCTGTGCAAGAACATCAATCCCCTTCTGGTATGCAAATCTTGATATAACCCCAAACAATGGTATTTGCTCTGATTGAGGTAATCCAGTTCTTTTTTGAAGTTCAAGTTTGCATTTCATCTTATTCTCTATATCATTAACATCATAATTGAAAGGGATAAGTTTGTCGGTAGCTGGATTCCATATTGAATAATCCACTCCATTCAATATACCAACAAGATCTTGCTTCCTGTCTCTCAATACACCATCAAGACTCCAACCGCCTTCATATGTCAGTATTTCTCTTGCATAAGAAGGTGATACAGTTGAAATCTTATCAGCATTATATAGACCTGCTTTCAGGAAATTAAGTTTTCCATAAAATTCGAAACTTCTTCTGTAAAAAGCATCCCAGTAGAGTCCGGTAAGAGGAAACTCTCTAACAGGAAAATCCCCCTGATATCCCATATTATGAATGGTGAGTAATGTTTTAGTTTTCTTGAAAAAAGGATTGGTTTTCTCCAATTCCCTCAAGAATACGGGAACAAGAGCTGTCTGCCAGTCATTTGAATGTATTATATCTGGCACGAACTTGTAAAATTTCGCTATTTCCAGAGAAGCTCTTGAAAGCATTGCAAATCTTTCAAGATTATCTCCATAACTGTAATCGCTTTCTCCATACAAACCATTTCTTCCATAAAATCTTTCATGTTCTATGAAAAAAATTTTAAGATTTTTCCTGGGGGTTGCTGATGTCCATACAGAACAGAAATGCTTGAACCAACCCATTGGTATTTCCAGAATCGGTATGACAATTTTCAATCTGTTCTTTTTCCTGTCTATGCATTTGTAAAGAGGAGATATTATCATTATTTCATTATCAAGAGATGACAAAGCCTTTGGGAGTGAAAAAGAAACATCAGCAAGACCACCTGTCTTGCTGAATGGATAAATCTCGCTTGTAGTGAAGATGATTTTCATATTGCTTAACATGCATTAAAACTATTAAAATCAGTCAAGGAGATATTTAACCATCTTTTATACTGTTCATCTTCATTCTGTAAATTGAAAGTGTTATCTATTTACTCCAATTATCTTATTGTTACTTTATCCCATAAGTTATTATATTACAATATTTTACATAAAGCAAAACAAGATTTATTCATAGATTATCTTACTGAATTTCATAATTAATCATTCGTGCTAATTATTAATATTGACAAAAGTTGCTACTTATCAAATCAAAGATTAATGCCAAAAACAAGATATTCTTTTTACCCATGGCCTTCACCTGTTGGACTGCTTATACTGATTTCCTCTCCCCTTGGCTTGAAAAGGATTATTTTCGCATCTGCTATGCCTGACTGGTACTCTCAGATAAGTTTATATGCTGATGAGGATCAAAGACCTTTGAATTCAACCATTCGTTCACTTAGATCCTATTTTTTTGACAAGAATGACAAGGGACTTAGAAAACTCAAGCTTGATATATCAGGAACACCATTTCAAATGAGTGTATGGAAAAAGCTAATTGAAATTCCCTATGGTTCTATAAGAACTTATGCTGCAATTGCAAAGAATATAGGACATCCTGATTCGGCAAGAGCTGTAGGTAATGCAATAGGTAGAAATCCAGTTCCAATTATCATTCCATGTCATAGAGTGATTAAGTCTGATGGATCTCTTGGAGGATTCATATGTGATGTGAAGATGAAAAGAATTCTTCTTGAAAAAGAAGGCATACTAATCAGAAAATGACAATGAAAGGATTTTAAATGAAAATATTGACGACCATAGCAGAGCTCATGGCTGTTTCTGCAGTAACTGCACCCAAGACAAGAGGCGAAGATTATATAAGCATAAAAATAATAGATGATGAAGATGAAATAAGAAACCTGGCAGAAAAGATGGTGGAATATGGAGAAAAGACTAACAGGACAAATTTCGATAGAGATGCAAAAGGAGTACTGAAATCATCTGCAATTGTCCTGATAGGTTTGAAGGATGCACCTCCAGCACTTATCAATTGCGGCGCATGTGGATTCCCTACATGTGCAGAAGCTCTCAAGGTTAAGCAGGAAAATGAATTCAAGGGCTTGATTTGTGCTTTCAGGCTTATAGATTTAGGTATCGCTTTAGGCAGTGCTGTAAAAACAGCAATGAATCACAATATTGATAACAGGATAATGTACAGAGTTGGTGCTGTTGCAAGGAATATGGGAATGGTAGACTGGGATATCGTGATGGGAATTCCATTGTCAGCAACAGGAAAGAATATCTTTTTTGACAGGTAGGTTTTTAGAAGGAAAGTGAAGGAAAATATGCAAAGAATAGCCTTGATCAACAATTTCGAGGATTATAGATTCAACCAGTATTTCAATAAATATGGCAAGGATTATATTACTTCGTTCGATGCTTCAAAAAACAGCTTTCCTGATCCAGATGAATTTGATTATTTCGTTTTATCAGGCTCCGAATGTTCAATCCTTGAGAATCACAAATGGATTGAACAGGAGATGGAATTGGTAATAAATCTAGCAAAAAAACGGAAGAAGATACTAGGAATATGCTTTGGTCATCAGCTTATTGCAAAAGCATTCATAGGTTCAGCTGGAGTAAGAAAAACCAGTTACAAAGAGTTCGGATGGTATCCTGTAACAAAAACAGAAAAATCAAATGAATACTTCCTTCTCGAAGGTCTCCCCTTTCAATTCACAGCTTTTCTTTCTCATTTCGATGAGGTCTGTAATCTTGATGAGAGATTCGAGATCCTTGCAACAACAAAAGACTGCAAAGTACAAGCTATGGTTATGAAAGATACTCAGATATATGGAGTCCAGTTCCATCCTGAAATAGAGAATTCTGTTGCTTACTCATTCCTGTTCGAAATGCATTCTCTTGACAAGAATTATCCATGGCCTCCAAACAATATAGAGAATTACAGGATGGATTTCAGATTACTTCCAGTTAACAGAATTTTCAATAATTTTTTCAGCTTGCCTTAGTGATACTGTTTCAGGGATTGACCCTTGTTATTAAAATACTTCAAGGAGGTTATAGATGGGACTTAACCTTACCCAGAAAATCATAAAAAATCATTTGGTTTCAGGTAAACTGATAGCTCAGGAACCTATAGAGATAAGAATTGATCAGACTCTCACTCAGGATGCAACAGGAACAATGGCTTATCTTCAATTCGAAAGCATTGGAATTGACAAAATCAAGACAGAACTTTCAGTGAGCTATGTTGATCATAATACTTCGCAGATGGACTTCAAGAATCCAGATGATCACAGATATCTGCAATCAATTGCTGCCAAATATGGCATTATATTTTCAAGGGCTGGAAATGGCATATGTCATCAGGTTCATCTTGAGCGTTTTGGAAAACCAGGAAAGACACTCCTTGGAAGCGATTCCCATACCCCGACAGGCGGTGGAATAGGAATGATTGCTATTGGAGCTGGCGGGTTGGATGTAGCTTTAGCAATGGGTGGAGCTTCCTTCCCTTTGGCAATGCCAAAAGTGGTAAAGGTTGTATTAACCGGGAAACTAAATCCATGGTGCAGTGCAAAAGACGTCATTATAGAGCTTCTCAGAATCGAGACAGTAAAAGGCGGAGTAGGTTGTGTTTATGAATATTGTGGCGAAGGCATAAAGTCGTTGTCTGTACCAGAACGCGCAACAATAACCAATATGGGAGCTGAGCTTGGTGCAACAACAAGTGTTTTCCCAAGCGACAATATAACAAAAGCATTCCTCAAGGCACAAAACAGGGAGCAGGACTGGATTAAGCTAAATGCTGACAAAAATGCCAAGTATGACAGGGAGATTCACATTGATCTCTCGTCTATTGAACCCATGGCAGCAGCACCTCACATGCCAGATTTGGGTGTCAAAGTGACTGAGCTTAAGGGAATGAAAGTCAATCAGGTTGCTATTGGAAGCTGCACAAACTCAAGCTACAAAGATCTTGCAACAGCTGCATTGATCCTGAAAGGCAAAAAGATTAATCCTGATGTTTCACTTGGAATATCTCCTGGTTCAAGGCAGGTTTTCCTGATGCTTGCAAAGGAAGGGCTTCTCACTTATTTAATTGAAGCAGGTGCAAGAATACTGGAAAATGCCTGCGGTCCATGTATAGGAATGGGCTTTGCTCCTAATTCTAAGGGAGTCTCACTTCGCACTTTCAACAGGAATTTCAAGGGACGTTCAGGTACTAAAGATGCATCCATATATCTTGTAAGTCCTGAAGTAGCTGTTGCTTCAGCAATTTATGGAGAAATTACTGATCCAAGAATACTGGGAGAATATCCGAAAGCCAAGTCTCCCAAGAAATTCGTAATAGATGATTCCATGTTCATATACCCACCAATTGATGGTTCAAGGATTGAGATACTGCGTGGACCTAATATAGCACCATGCCCGAAAGCTGAAGAACTTCCTGAAAAACTTGTTGGTTCCGTGCTTTTAAAAACTGGTGATAATATAACTACTGATGATATAATGCCTGCAGGGAAATATCTTCCGCTCCGTTCCAATGTTCCTGAATATGCAAAGCATGTTTTTGAAGGAATAGATTCAGAATTCTATGGAAGGGCAAAGGAAAAGAATGGTGGATTCATTATTGGTGGAGAGAATTATGGACAGGGTTCAAGCAGGGAACACGCAGCGTTATGTCCAATGTTTCTTGGTATAAAAGCAGTGATTGTGAAATCATTTGCACGTATCCACCTTGCTAATCTCATCAATTTCGGCATCATTCCCTTCATGTTCGAGAATCCACAGGATTATGACAGGATAAAGCAGGATGATGAGATTATAATCAATGATATTCAGAATCAGCTTGAAAATGGAAACTTAGTTGTAACCCAAAACAAGACACAGAATTACACATTCACTCTAAAGCATTCGCTTAATAGCGAGGAAATAGAAGTTATAAAAGCTGGGGGAAGACTAAATCTTACAAAGAAAAAAGCCTGAAGAAGATAAAAAGCTGCAGCCTTTTACTGCAGCTTTGAATTATCAGCTAATCTTAACAACTTTCCTGGTTTTATTTCCAATCTTTATTATATAAACACCGTTTGCTGATGGAGAAAAGAAATGCCTGCTCTCCCCTTTTTCTAAATTCCTCCTGAAAACCAGTCTTCCTGAAATATCGTAGATTTGAAGCACTTCACTTGATGGTGAATTGACTGAAATGCCTAATCTTGAAGAGAATGGATTGGGAGAGCAGGTAAATCTCAATATCTCTGGAAGACTTCTGCTTGTCTTGCTTGATGAGAAACCTTTCTTTTCATCAAAAAAGCAGAGACCACCATATCTTTGAATGCTATTCTCATGTTCATATCTGTTATTATAAGACCTTTCTACATAACCTAAAATTTGACAAAAAACAAGCCCGTTCTTGATTATTTGTGGTTGACCATATGACTGTTCTTTTTCAAGAAAGTAGGTACTGCTATATTCATTTGACTCACTATAACTATAATAATTTTTCCATACTGAAGTTCCAAGGATCTTACCTGATTTAGAAAAACAAAACAGGCATTCAGGATCATAAGAACATATATATATCTTCCCCTCACTATCGACTGTAGGAGGGACTGCAGCAGGTTCAAACGAAGTTGTTCTCCAGATCAATTCTCCTTCAGATGTTAATGCTGTTATACTTTTTTCTCCGACCATATATAGATTGCCTTCTAAATCCTCAGCCGGACATGCAATACCTTTATCATTAGTAAGATAAAACCATTCCCTATTACTGTCTAATGCGTTAAAAGCATAAACTCCACTTTCGCTATTCACGATTACATAATCTTTTATTGATAAAAGAGGTGCCTGGCTTTTCATTATGTATGCTTTACCAAATTCTTCCCAGAGTTTATGAAAATATATTCTTACTGGTTTTATCCAGACAATTTCACAATTTCTGTTAATTTTATAGAGATTGTTTTCTGTTACTGCATAAGCATTTCCCATTTTATCGACTGCAACAGAAGATATTCTTGTTTTATTCTCAAGATCTATAATCTTGATATGAGAAAAATCCAGATCTATTTTCATCAAAGAAACAGTTTTTGAATCATTAATTTCATCCCTGCTGGTTATGAACAGAAAATCCTCAAACGGAGTAATATCACCATTAAATGGTCCTATACAATCATTCATGATTGTTATTGAATCCTGACTGTTTATTTGTGATTTTATCAAATGAAAATTAAGATCAGCTCCTAAAGTAGTGTAATAAATTATATCGAATGGAGAGACATATACACTCCCCTTTAAATGCTCATCAAATTCCTTTGTGTAAACTCCCTCTTCAAAGGACTTTCTTTTACTGCTTTTAAAATTGTAAAAAGAAGTATAAACATGAGTAAAACTAACATAAGAGACTAGGTCAGCATCTTCATATATGCCATTACTAATAGACCACTCATTACTGAGAATATCTGCGATACAAGATGATGGAGAATATGAACCTCCCTCATACTGCCAGTTGTATTTGGGGATTGCTCCCTTCATCTCAGTCCTGTTAGTATGCCTTACATCATGTCCCCACATTGGCCATGGATGATTGCCAGCTGTAAGAAGGGATATGAAAATCAATATGAATGAAACCGTCAAATTCTTCATATTAACTCCTTATCTTGTTAATTTAACCCTATACTTTTTTGTTATTTTTTAGTCAATCGAAAATGATTAAAATACTACTTTTTTATAGAAAAAGAAGTATTTATAAGGAATGAAAGAAATCAGACTTAACAATGAATAACAGATGATTCTCATGCACTTTCTTCTCCAATATCAAATATAAAGACTTGACATAAATTCATTTAGAAAATCTCTCTCTATAAAAAAGAGAAGAGACATTAATAAATATAAATAAAACTTCATATAGGAGATGTAAAAACAACAGTTAGACTGGCAGAATGGAAGCATAAGATATAGATAAATTATAGACTATTTAAATCATGATTGTCTTTTTTTCATGAGGAAGGAGAATGAATATGCCTGATGCAAGTGAGTTAAATAAATACAACAAGTATTTTGCAATTCAGTGCTTCAATGACACATGGGGAATACTGGACAAGGCAGAAAAATCTGAAGAAGATATTGAAATGGCATTACATCTCAGTCATGTTTCTTTCTGGCACTGGCTGAAGGTTGAAGATCATACTGATGAGAATGTCTCTATTGGCTACTGGATGCTATCAAGGGTATATGCAGTTGCAAAGAAAGGCAAGACAGCGTTATATTATGGAAACAAATGTCTTGATATAAGCCTCAAATCAGATCTTCCACCATTCAGCAAAGCATATGCATATGAAGCTTTGGCAAGAGCATACTCAATAAAAGGTGATGAAGAAGCAAAAAAAGAAGCTCTTGATAATGCAAACAAATATGCTGCTGAAGTAAAGGAAGAAGAAGACAGGAATATGCTTTTAGGAGATCTGAAGACAATTTGATATATTGATTTAAAATTCTCCAATTCCATTCAGTAATTCATGGTGATTACAGAGATTAGCAAGTATTAAGCGATATGCTTTTTATTACTGACAATTTACTTGACATAACTCTGCTGTTTAAACCATCTGCACTTAATCATATTTATTGAAAGCAATTTATGGAGGACTGACAATGGCGAATATTAGTGATATTCGTAAAGGGATGACTATAAAATGGGAAAATGAATACTGGAATGTTGTTGAGTTCCTGCATGTTAAACCCGGTAAGGGCGGAGCTTTCATGAGACTCAAACTGAAAAATCTTAAAACAGAAAGAGCTCTTGACCAAACCTGGCGTTCAAATGTAGAATTCGAGGAAGTAAAACTGGAGAAGAAAGAATGGACTTATTCATATTCGGATACTGATTTCGTCCATCTCATGGATCCAGAGAATTTTGAAATCATTCCATTTCCAGCAAGTTATTTCAAGAATATCAGTGATTTGATGAAAGAAAATGGCACTGTTTATGTCTTCTCTATAGATGAGGAACCTATTAGCATAGAACTTCCAGCTTTTGTGGATTTGAAAATAGTAAGGACAGAACCTGGAGAAAAAGGGAATACTGTCCAGAATACTAATAAGCCGGCAGAAGTTGAAACAGGTGCAACAATCCAGGTCCCTTTATTTGTCAATGAAGGTGATGTTATAAAGATAGATACAAGAAATCATTCTTATATAGAAAGAGTTTCTAAATAATAAGGAGAGATATGGATTTCAAGATTATTCGTCAACTAGTGAAACTTGTGGAGGAAAGCAACATTACAGCTCTAAATGTACAGGAAGGAGAACTTAAGATAGAGATTACCAAATCAGCAGCATTACCTTCTCAGCAGCTTATGCAACCTGTACAAATTCCTGTTCAGCAGTCAATTCCTGTACCACAAGTTAATATGGTTGATGCAAAACCTCTGGAGAAGAAAGAACCTTCTGTTTCAGATAATGAAAGAATAGTGAAATCTCCTATAGTAGGGACATTTTACAGAGCACCATCACCTGATGCAAAACCTTTCGTGGAAGAAGGTCATTCTGTTTCCAAAGGTCAGACAATGTGTATTATAGAGGCAATGAAGGTAATGAATGAAATTGAATCAGAATATAATGGAATAATCAAGAAAATCCTCATTCAGAATGCACAACCAGTAGAGTATGGACAGGATATATTCATAATTGAGGTAAGCTAGTGAAAAAGGTTCTTATTGCCAACAGAGGGGAAATAGCGCTCAGAATAATAAGAGCATGTATGGAACTTAATATCCCTACTGTTGTTGTACATTCAGAAGCAGACACTGATTCTCTTCCTGTAAAGCTTGCTGACGAAAGCATATGCATAGGACCTGCACCTTCAGTAAAAAGCTACCTGAACATGAGAGCAATCTTAAGTGCTGCAACATTGTCAGGAGCTGATTCAATTCACCCAGGATATGGTTTCCTTGCTGAAAATCCTCTTTTCGCTGATATGTGCGAACAGCATAATTTCAATTTCATAGGTCCCTCAGCTTCTGCAATTGCAAAAATGGGAGATAAATCTGTAGCTAAAAGTATAGTCAAGGAATCAGGAGTACCTGTTGTTCCTGGAAGTGATGGACCTGTTTTTTCTATTCAACAGGCTTATGAAATAGCTGACGAAATTGGTTATCCAGTAATAATCAAGGCAGTAGCAGGTGGTGGAGGCAGGGGAATGCGTGTTGTTTATGAAAAAGAGGAACTAGAAAAAAACTATGCCACTGCCCAGAACGAAGCACTTTCTGCATTCAAGGATTCTTCAGTATATATTGAGAAATATTTCATAAACCCAAAGCATATAGAGATACAGATAATTGCAGACTCTTATGGGAATACAATTTATCTTGGAGAAAGAGATTGCAGCGCACAAAGAAGGCATCAGAAGCTGCTTGAAGAATGTCCATCTCCTGTTGTAAACAAGGAATTAAGAAAGAAAATGGGAGATGCAGCTGTCAATGCAGCAAAAGGTGTTGGTTATGAAAATGCAGGAACAATAGAATTCCTTCTGGATAAAGACGGAAGTTTTTATTTCATAGAGATGAATACAAGGATACAGGTGGAGCATCCTGTAACAGAAATGGTTACTGGAATAGATCTTCTCAAAGAACAGCTTAAGATTGCAATGGGAGAAAAACTTGAAATAAAGCAAAGTGACATTAAATTGAATGGACATTCAATAGAATGTAGAATAAATGCAGAGGATCCATACAGGAATTTCACGCCTACTCCGGGACCGATAACCTGGCTTCATCTTCCAGGGGGGCCTGGAATAAGAGTTGATACTCACATATATGCAGGTTACAGTGTTCCCAGCTTTTATGATTCTCTTCTTGCAAAAGTTATATCTTTCGGACATGACAGGGATGAAGCAATCAAGAGGATGGAAAGAGGACTTAATGAAATGATTATCAACGGTTTGCCGCAGGGTGGTGTCAAGACAACGATCCCTCTTCATCTTGCACTCCTGAAACATCCAGTTTTCAAGGAAGGCAAGGTTGATACCGGTTTTATTGGCAGGACAGATATTCTGGGACAGGAATGATATGCTTTTCACAGTAAGTTTTGCACCTGCTCAAGTGAAACCAAGAGAGAAGATTCTAACAGTAGTTATTGATATTTTAAGAGCTGGATCTACTATCTGCAAAGGGCTTCAGTGTGGAGCCTTGAGTTTCTATCCAGTCAAGGAAATCAGTGATGCTTATAAATTCAGGAAGAAAAATCCCAAATGTCTTCTTGCTGGTGAAAGAGAAGGAAAGAAAATTCCAGGATTCGATTTAGGGAATTCTCCATTGGAATATGTGGAAGAAGTTATAAAAGATAAAGATATATGTTTGTGCACTACAAATGGAACAAAGGTTTTAAGCTACTGTCATGGAAAACCAGCAATAATAGCTTCTTTTCTGAATTTTGACGCAGTAGTTTCCTTCATAACACCAGAACGATATCCAGAAATCCATCTTGCATGCTCTGGTCAGAATGGTGCATTCGGGATTGATGATGTATATTTTGCTGGTTTGTTCATTAACTCATGGACAAAAAAACACAAGAAAGCGAATTGCAGATTTGATAGTGGAGCATATGCAGCTCTTTCAATCGCTAATTACTATGATGGAAATATTGAGAGGGTAAAGGAAAGCTCATTTCATGCTATGCATTTAAAGAAGATTGGATTCATAAAGGATGTTGATTTCTGCTTTACCAAAGGAAATATTACGATAGTACCCAAACTTGAACCAGATGGATATATTAGGATATAATGAAAAAAAAAATAGCAATATTGGTAGACTTTGATGGTACAATTTTTCCGAAGGATATCGGTCATAATCTCTTCAAGAAATTTGCATCCAGCAAAAAGAATTTTAATGATATAATTGACCTGTGGAAGAAAAAACGCATTTCCTCAAGGGATTGCACTCTTTGTGAATGCAGTCTTGTAGAAACTGCAAAAGCAAGGATTGATGACTTTATCAATGAACAGAAAATAGATCCATACTTTAAAAGCTTTTATTATTCCACCAGGGAAAAAAATATCCCTGTTGCAATATTCAGTGATGGGCTTGACTATTATATAAACATGCTTCTGAAAAGAGAAGGACTGTCAGAAATACCATCCTATTCAAACAAGATCCTGTTTCTTGATAAAGTGAATCCATCCATAGATTATTTTACTGCAACATTCCCTTATTTTTATTATGGTTGCGGGAACTGCGGGAACTGCAAAAGTTATCATCTGTCTTTGTACAGAACAGGAGGTCATGATACTATAGTATATATAGGAGATGGACAAAGTGATTGCTGCCCAGCAAAATTTGCTGATATTGTACTTGCGAAGTGCTGCAGCAATGGATTGAGAGACTATATGGAAACAATAGAAAAGACCTATTTCCCTTTCAGGAATTTCAAGGATGTAGAAGAAATACTCTTTGGTAAAGACAGCATATTAAGCAAATCTGGACTAATGTAATGAAAGTATTTCTTCTAAATATTCCATGGATTGAAGATAGTAACAAGTATGGAGTCAAGGCTGGAGCCAGGTGGGCATCAGTTCGCTACAAGGACAGAACAATACAGTATTTCCCTTTCCCTTTCAGTCTTGCATATACAACCACTTACTTGAAACAGAATGGTATAGAAGCACGATTAATTGATGGTATAGCACAGGAAATTACAAGAAAAAAAATGTATGATATGGTAAAGGAAGGCAAACCCGATTTAATAATAATAGATACTTCAACACCTTCCATATATAGTGATCTTGAATTTGCTGGTATTGCTCACAGACAGCTCAAAATACCGGTTGCTTTATGCGGTCCTCATGCAAGCGCTTTGCCAGAAGAGTGCATAAAAAAAGACGGAGCTCATTTTGTCCTGCTTGGTGAGATGGAGCTTACAGCGCTTGAACTTGCAAATGCAATTGAATCAGGAAAACTGGATTATGACAGAGTTGAAGGACTTGCCTTTTTTAATGGTTACGATATACAGATAAATAATAAGCGACCTTTGTTGAAGGATCTTGATATACTTCCTTATCCCGAAAGGCATGATATACCCATAGAGAAATATACTGATCCAACATGCAAGAAATTTCCCAATATTTGTGTAATATCATCAAGAGGATGTCCATATCATTGCATTTATTGTCTGGAGACTTCGGTTTTCTATGGCAAAACCAATTATAGAATGAGAAACCCAGTGAAAGTAGTGGATGAGATAGAATATATTGTAAAGGAATTCAAGGTAGAGGAAGTATATTTCGATGACAGTTCATTCACAACCAACATAAAACATGCCAGAAGCATTTCTTCAGAAATACTTGATAGAGGATTGAAAATATACTGGTCATGTATGGCTGATGCAAGAACTGATGAAGAGACACTTTTGTTAATGAAAAAATCAGGATGCAGGGGACTCAAGTTCGGAGTTGAAAGTGCAGATGAGAATATCTTGAAGAATATCAAGAAACCACTTGATCTTGAAACAGTTATTAAATTTACTGAAACCTGCAGGAAACTGGGTCTGTATACCCATGCAACATATATGTTTGGATTACCTGGAGAAAACAAGGAAACCATAAAGAAGACAATTGATTTTGCTTTCAAACTGAGAACAAGTACTGCACAGTTCAGTCTTGCAACTCCTTATCCTGGAACTGAATTCTATAGCTTCCTTGTAGAGAATAATTATCTCAAGACAAGAGATTTCAGGCAATTCGAGGGTGGAAATAGTAGTGTAATTTCCTATCCATCAATATCTTATAAGGAAATTGAAGAAGCAGTAAGGTATACAAAGAAAAGAAAAATGATTGCATTGCTTAAAGATCCCATTCAATTAAGTAAATATATTGTAAAACTATCCAGAATGGAAGGATGGAATATTGTTTTTGATTTGCTCAAGAAAGGTAAATTTGTTATATCAGGAAAACAGTAATTTGAAAAGGAGCTTATGTTAGCTACATTACTGCTTGAAATAAGGACAGAAGAGATTCCTGTTGCATATATTGAACCAGCCTTGACATCTCTGGAAAAGGGATTTGAGCTTCTATGTAAAAAGAATCTCATAAGTATAGGGAATACGAAAACTTCTGCAACAAATAGAAGGCTTGTATTGCTTGCAGATGATGTCAATACAACACAGAAAGAAGAAGAAGTCAAGATAACAGGCCCGTCCAGAGATGCAGCATTCGATAAAGATGGAAATCTTACGCTTATTGGTCAGAAATTCCTGGAAAAAAACAACATGAAACCTGAGCAGATTTTTTTCGAAGATACAAGCAAAGGGCAGAAGATTGCATGCAACAAGAAAGTTGGTGGTGAGGATATACTTCCCATACTTTCCAGGGGAATTCTTGAGATAATACAGTCTATCTCCTTCCCTAAAACAATGAGATGGGATGAAACTGATATAGTTTTTGCTAGACCAATAAGGAGTATTGTTGCATTACTCAATGACAGAATTGTCCCTTTAGAGATTGGAAATATTTCAAGCAGCAACAAGACTATTGGACACTGGACACTGGATAATGAAGTAATAATTCCTCACGCAAAACAGTATGTGTCCTTGATGTCAAAAAATAAGGTAACTGTAAGCATCTCAAAGAGAAAAAAGAGTATTATTACTGAATTGCAGGAAATCGAGCAGAAATTCAATGTCACTCTTATTCAAGATGATAAGTTATTGAATGATAACATATTATTAGCAGAAGATCCAGTAGTTTTTTCATGCAGTATTTCACCTGATTTCATGTACCTGCCAAAGGAAATACTGATTACTGCTTTGAAAGAACATCAGCGTACTTTCTGCTTCAGGGACAATAAAGGCAATCTGGCACCATTAACAGCAGTAGTTTCTAATAATGGAGTTAATGAAAAGATAATAAAATCTAATGAACAAGTAATTTTTGCGAGATTATCTGACGCAAAATTCTTTTATGAAGAAGATCTTAAAGTAAAGCTGGATGACAGGATTACACAGCTCACTGGCATAGCTTTTTTCCCGAACCTTGGTAACATGCTTGATAAGACAAACAGATTGAAAAAAATGTCACAGAAATATGCACCATTGTTTTTCTCTAATGAAGATGAAACTGACAAGACTTTCCTGGCAGCCCATTTGTGCAAGACAGATTTGACAACCCTTCTGATTGGAGAGAAGGAATTCAACTCGCTTCAGGGTAAAGCAGGAGAATTTTATGCACTTGCACAGGGAGAAGATCCTGTTGTTGCAAAAGCAATTGGTGAACATTATAATCCAGTTGATGTAAAAGACAATATACCAGTAACAAAACATGGGGCTTTTCTTGCCTTCATTGACAGACTGGATACCCTTGTTGGTTTGTTTGCCATAAAAGCTACATTTACTAGCAGCAAGGATCCATATGGATTGAGAAGGACATCTCTTGGTTTGATCAAGATCTGGGAAGACTATACATTCCCATTCACACTCAGCGATTTAATTGACGAAAATGCAAAGCTTTATAAAGAGGAATTTAATATAGATCTTGTCAAAGAAGAGCTTGAAAACTTCATGATTGAAAGGCTCAAAAACTACTGTCTGGAGCAGAATTATCGTTTTGATCACATAAATGCAGTTCTGGATAGAAGATATCCAGATGATCAAAGGGCAACAGATATAGGAACATCTTTGAAGATTATTACATATCTTGATAATCTTATAAGGGATGATGAATACTTGTTCAGGAAACTGCTTCGTCCCGGAAGAAGGCTAGCCAATATATTGAAATCAGCAAATATGAAGGAAAACCTTGCAGAGCCTGAACCAAGTCTATTCAAGGAAGGACTTGAATTCGAAATATATACTGCATTCCAGACTGCAAAACGTTCCATAGAACCAGCATGGGAAGAGAAGGATTTTGTTTACATAACCTGGAAACTTGCAGATCTGGATGAGCTTATTCATAATTTCTTCGAGAAAGTCATTGTAATTGACAAGGATCCTGCAACAAGGAAAAACAGGCTTTCATTACTGAAGATAGGAGATGCTCTTTTCAGACGAATAGCCAATCTGACTGAAATTCAGTTACTGGATGAAGAAATTAATTAGTTACTTAACTTTCATTTTACTCATTGCTGGCTTACTGAATGCCAGACAATCAATGCCTGAATACATTTTCGAAAAAAAATTCATGAATACAACTGGCTGGACTGATTCAGATGAAAAATGGAAGGTAATTGAAACAAGGCATTTTGCAATATATTTCCAGGATTATCCTTATCTTCATGAACAAGCTTCATATATAGCTGATCTTTTAGAAACATCATACAGGGTTATTTCATATTTTGCAAGAAAAAATGATAATGAAAAATATGCAGTCATACTAATAGGTTACGAGGATTACTCTAATGGACTGGCAAATCCAGTTACTGGCAAAATTCAAATATGGACACAGCATAAGAGATACAAGTTCAGATCTTCTAAGTCATGGCTGCCAATGGTTGCATCTCATGAACTTACTCATCTCATTCACCTGAGACAAAGGCATGGAGCAGGAAATGTCCTTTATTATATGCTGGGTAATCTTTATTTGCCTGATACAGTCAATCCATACTGGTTTACCGAGGGAGTTGCCCAGATCGGCTCCAGTGTTGCTGGATATGACTGCTGGGATGACGTAAGACAAGCCTTGCTAAATGTACGCACTACTAAACCTTTCAGGCAAGAGGAAATACTTGGTTTAGAACAGGCTCCATTTCCAGGTTCAGAGGCAATTTATAATTATGGATTCTCATTCCTGAGAAAACAGTACGCAAGCAGGGAAGATCTGCTTACTGAAGTTTTCAGGAAGAGAGGTACACCACTTGTTCTTGTAGTAAGTTTTGAGAAGCACTTTTCAGGAATCATTGATAAAAGTCTGTCAAAGGCAGACAAGGAGTGGAAATATGAATTGAAGAGAGATTTGAAAAATGACAAGGACACTTTCAGCGAAATTAAGATACCAAGCAAAAAGTTTCATGATATCAGGCATGTTTCCCGCTTCAAGAATGGATATGTCTTTATTGGACAAGAAAGCATTATGTCCAATCCAGCAATATATATATGGAACCTTGACAGCAAAGATGTGAAATGTGCATACAAAAACAGGGATATTGGTAACAGGGTAGAAAGTGATTTTGATGGCAAGAAGATTTTCTTCCTGGAAAATTATAATAAGGGGTACAGAACCCTTTCCAGATTGAAAGTTCTTGATCTGGAAAGCAAAAAGACTTCCATTCTTTTCAAGGAATCAAGGATAATTGATTTCGCAATTCATTGTGATTCAAAAGGATTATCTCGCCTGGCAATTGTTGTTAATGAAAACGGGATACAATCCATACAGATATCAGAAAACTTTACTGAACCATATCCGCTTTATCAGGAACCTTACAGATACTCTTTCGAACAACCGGTATTCAGCAAAGATGGTAGCAAGCTTGCTTATCTGAGGCTGGACAGGGATAAGCCCTTGCTTGTAAGCTGCTTGATACATGATTTCAAAACCGGATCCCAAAAAGAGTTCAGCAAGAAATTCCTTTCATCACCATTTTTCTCATCTGATGACAGATATCTATATGCTCAGGGAAGTAACAGTGCTTTTCCAGAGCTTATCAAGTTTAATATAAATGAAGAAACAAAGGAGACTTGCAGATTAAGAAATGGGGGAATATATAATGCCTTTGCAATAGATGATTCGACTGCGCTTGCAACAGGATTTTCTGAAAATGGAATGTCTCTCTTCAAGATATTCCTGAACAGAAAAGGAGTTTCAAAAAAGGAAGCAAAGGCAGGCTCTCCGAGGAAACTCACCTTTTCAAAACCAACAGATGCAAGAGATTACAATTTCCTGAATTCCATTTCTCCAAAATACTGGTATCCATACTATTTTAAAAACAACCAGCATCATTTCGGATATAATATTTATCTTGAAGATGATTTGAACAGGCATGAATTGTTCATGAATGGTGGAATGGTTCTTGACAGCAAGAAAGCTGAGTTCGGATTTTCATATGTTAATTCTGCATGGAAATATCCCATTATTATTCAGGGAAGTACTGATTTACATGCAGACAAAGCACTTCAAGACAGTCTCTATTTCTGGAGAAACAATTGGGGAAGTTTATCACTTAATTTGCCTTTGAGCAGATATGTAAGGTTAACTCCTTCATTTACAGTAAGCAAGATATTTGGTATAAGTGAACAAGAAAGAATTCCTGATGAATGGGGATTGCCTCCTGATATAAGACTAATTCCTTCCATGGCTTTAATTTACAACAATACAGAAAGCTGGAATTCCTGGAAAAAGGGTCAGTTCGCAAGAATAAGATCCTCTCTTTATCAGGAATGGAAGAAAAATTCGAGACAAAGCAAAAATGTACTGACATTTGCTAATTACATTCCCATGCCAATAAGCCAGCATACATTATCTTTGACAGGAGAAACTGGATATGCTTACAGCCTTAACTCCATCTGGTTTGATAATACCTTTTCGTTTGGTGGAGAAGCTTTCAGGTTTCCATCATATAAGACAGACACGTTTCAGACTGAGAGATATTTATATGGCTCAATCAATTACACATTCCCGATCAAGTATTCATTAATCCGTTTCTGGCAGATTCATTCATATAAGTTAGATATAAATTTCCAGATTGAGGGATTGAAATACAGAAGGTTGTTTGATGATGAAAAGAACTGGACATCAGATGCAACGTGCTTTATTCTTGATGATCTGATTTTCTGGTATGGAATAAGGTTGAGTATCGGTCCGTTTATTACTTACAGATTTGATGACAGGAAATTAAAGGAAGGATTTGTATTGACAGGCGGTTTGTTTTTTTGAACTTCTTTATCTTGAAAATGTTATTTTTCTTTACCTGAATACTCAAAATTGTGAGGTAATATGTCAAATAGAGAGATATTTCTGAAAAAGTTTCTGCTTATTTCAATTGTGTTCTTAACAGGCATGCTTCTTTTTATAGCATCCTCAGCATGCACTTCAACCAGAGCATTCTACAGTCTTGATGTCTCACTTGAAAAGCCCAAGGTGTCAAAGACTTTAGCCTTTTCTGATGAGAATATTGATATAAGCTTTTTATTGGAAAAGACTTGCATCTCCTTCAAAATCAAGAATAAGACTGATGAAGGAATAAAGATAAAATGGGATGACTTGTCATTCATTACGATAAACGGGACATCATACAGGATAATTCATTCAGGTGTCAGGTATGTAAAGAAAGATGAACCGCAGTTTCCCACGACTATCCCTCCTAAAATGGAAATATCTGACCTTATGATTCCTGCATACAACGTCTATTTCGTTAGTGGACAAAACAGCTACTGGAATGTATACGAGTTATTTTCATTCCCTGCAAAGGAGATAGAAGCCAAAAAAATGTATGAGGGAAAGAATTTCAGCATTTACATGCCGCTTGAAATCAAGGGGAAAAAGAAGGAATATACTTTTTCATTCAAGATTGACAAGGTAGTAGTGAAGAAGCAATAGATCCTGTCTTGTTTGCAAGTATCAGTCAATCTTTCTTTTTACTCTTGCAGGTACTCCAGCAACAATAGTATCAGGAGGAACATCCTTAGTAACAACGCTTCCTGCACCAACTATTGCTCTTTCCCCTATTGTCACTCCTGCAAGGATAGTGACGCTAGAACCTATTGATGCACCTTGTTTTACAAGTGTAGGCACTACCTTCCAGTCGCTTTCATTCTGCAGTTTTCCTTCTACCGAGGTTGCTCTGGGATAGAGGTCATTGATGAATGTAACATTATGTCCAACAAAGACATTGTCCTCAATTGTTACACCTTCGCATATAAAAGTATGACTTGATATCTTGCAGTTCTTGCCAATTTTTGCATTTTTCTGAATTTCGACAAATGCACCGATTTTTGTATTATCCCCGATTTCGCAACCATACAGATTGGTGAATTCGAAAATCTTTACATTTTCGCCAATCTTGACATCAGAAGCAATTTTCCTGAATTCCATAAAACATTATTCTCCTTCTATTATCCTTATTTCTTCATCAGTTAAATCATAGAGTTTATAGACAAGCTCATCTATTTGCCTGTCAGTTGCTTCTATAAGATTATTGAAAATTGCTTTTTCGTTTGGTGCTTGAGTTTCAAAATATCCTTTATATAAGTCAAGAATTCTATCTACTAGAGAAATAATTGAACTATATATTAGTTTATCTTGGTCATTCTTCAGATCAAGAATTCTAAAAGGAAACAATTTCGCATCCTGAATAAGAATCTTCTGAAAAAGGTTTTTAGAAAAATCTAGAAATTTACTCCGATGGTAAAAAGACATAAGCTTTGAATTTAAAATACCTAGAACAAATTTTAAACAAATATCGCTTTTTCTAACTATTGAGAAAGCAATTTGGGTAATGTAAAGTTCAGTATTTGAATATGACGCATAGATTCGTAATGGTTTTCCGCTAATAATTTGCCTTACGAATATTTTTTCACCTTCAAAGAATTTTTTCTCTCTTGGAGCCCCTAACCATTTCCCATATTTAATAAATTCCTTTACTTTAGTATTTATATAATATCTTTTAATATCTTCGCCGGAAAGCAGATCCTTATATTCATCACTTATCTTGGTTTTTGAATGAAAAATTCTATTTCTTATTTCTTCTTGAGTATGTCCTTTATATTTATCATAGGGTGTAATACCGAGTGAAAAAGTACAAATATCGCTTAAACAATTACTTTTATCTTCAATCTTTTTTAAGATTTCTATGATACTACTATCCATTATAACATTTATCAAGTAATTATTATTAAGAAATATACTTTTATTAAATTGCTTAAAAGACAAACAATTATTTTCACCAATTTCACTTATCTTATCTTGTCTTTGATATACTATTGTATTAATTCCATTATCTGAAAAAGAACTTGAAACAATCAGAATACATGTTTCTGCTTTAACACTTATAAACACATTATCAGGAAGTCTTACAATTATTTCTATTTGATAGTTATCTAAAATATCTTTTCTTATCTTATTGTAAGAACTCTGAGTTAATATTGAGCTAGGAATAATAAAACCAAGTTTACCAGTTTTATTCAATAAATGTAAGGATTTTTCAATAAAAATTGAAAAGATATTTATTCTGTTTGCTGTTGTTTTATAAAAACTAAAATAAAATTTAACAATTACCTTGTCTAATCCTTTTATATCAACCCATGGTGGATTCCCTATTACTGCATCGAAACCACCTTTACTCATTATCTCAGGAAATCCCTTGTCCCAGTCAAATGCATTGATTCTTAACATTTCTTCTTTAGTTATATTCTGCTTTCCTTCATAGAAATCAGTTCCAATCAATGAATTACCGCATTTGATATTCCTTGTCAAATCAGGTAATACTCTTTCCTGAAACATCTTCATTTGAAGATCAATTGTCTGGTCATTCTCTCCTTCAAGAACCTTCAGAAGCAAAGACAGCTTTGTCACTTCAACTGCCTGACTGTCAATATCAACTCCATATAAATGAGCAAGGAGAATTCTCTTCCTTTCATTTACAGTAAGCTTTACTTCACCCTCTTTTGTAACATACAATTCCTTTTCATGCTTTTCAATACCATCTTCTGAATACTTCTTCCTGTACCAGTCAAGCAGGTAATCAAAAGCACCTAAAAGAAAAGAACCGGATCCGCAAGCTGGATCCAGTATATGAATGTATCTTGCTTCCTTTGCAGTCTTGTTCTCAAACAGCTTCCCTACCGTATTATTCACTATATAGTCAACTATATAGCGGGGAGTATAGTAAACTCCACCTGCTTTTCTTACTTCTGGTTTCTGAACTATTTCAACTTCATGGTTTTCATTCAATACTATTACCTCACCAAGAAACTGTTCATAAACCTGACCTAAGATTTCAGCTGAAAATACTGAGAATTCATAAGGACTTTCCGGGAAATAGAGCCTCTTGAATATTTTAACTAATGTATTGTCATTTATAACTTTATCAAGACTTATATCATCAGGATCTTCCCTGTCTTTTTCTTTCCTGAAATGAAACAAGCCTGAATTATACTTTTCGTCTGCATTGTGATAAAGACTAATCAATCTCTTGTAGATATTATTCCCATTCTGTAATGACATCAGTTGCCCGAACTTCTCTATTCCCCTGTCTTCACAAATTCTCAAGAAGATTATCCTGTCTATTGTAAGCTGGACTACATAATTGAGGGAGCTTTGATCAAGGTCTTGATTGTTTCGTGCTATATCTACTGCAAGGATTTCTCTCCACTTCCTTATTTCCTTAAGGAATTCATCATCTACTTCGCTTACTCCTCTTTGATTTCTTGTGTCTTCTGAATATTTATCCAGAGAACCATTCTTGACTGCCTCTTTGGAAAAGAGATTATAGAAATTCTCAAGCTTGTTTTCTAAATTCCTGTGTTCAAAATAATCTATTCTTGCTATCTCTGCACCATCTTCATGAGCAGGTGGAACTCTGCAGTCATAGAGTGCAAATTCATCGAAATCAGAAAGTATCGAAACTGGAAGATGTGCACTCCAAGCATATCGTCTTAACTGATAAGCTGATTCACTTAATGATTTTATATTGGTAGATGGCTTTTTCGCTTCTACAAAGAATTTCGGTTTTCCATCAAGACAGAATGCATAGTCAGGTGCCTGTCTTCCATCTTCTGTTCTCAGGCTGTATTGTGGTTTTACTTCATTCAATCCTGTCTTGTTAGAAATATCCCAGCCTAGTATTTCAAAGAATGGTAACAGGAAATATTGGCAAAGAGTTTCTTCATTGATATTCCTGTTTTTTGGATCTGCATCAAAACGACTAACAAGATTCCTTACTTCATCAAGTGGTGGCATTCAATTCCTTTTAGGGAGATTTTATTCTTAAAGAGCTTGGATTTCCCCTGGAAATATTAAGTCAAGTGAAATGATAGTATATCAAGCAGTAATTGATGGACATGAAAAGATTTTTCACAAAATAAAAAACCCGGCGATAACCTACTTTCCCACAGTCGTAAGACTGCAGTATCATCAGCGATCAGGAGCTTAACGGCCGTATTCGGAATGGGAACGGGTGTGGCCTCCTGCCAATAATCACCGGGAATAAATATTTAAATAGAGGAAGAAATGAAAGTACGAAAAATATATAAAAAGCGACTAAGTCGCACGACTTTATTAGTATCACTCGGCTGAACATGTTACCATGCTTACACCTGTGACCTATCAACCTTGTAGTCTACAAGGAGTCTTTAGCCAGCTTTCGCTGAAGGGAAATCTCTTCTTGAGGTGGGTTTCGCACTTAGATGCTTTCAGCGCTTATCCCTTACGAACTTAGCTACCCAGCAATGCTCCTGGCGGAACAACTGGTACACCAGAGGTTCGCCCACAATGGTCCTCTCGTACTAAATGCAGATCCTCTCAGATTTCCAACGCCCACGGCGGATCGGGACCGAACTGTCTCACGACGTTCTGAACCCAGCTCGCGTACCTCTTTAATTGGCGAACAGCCAAACCCTTGGGACCTCCTTCAGCCCCAGGATGAGATGAGCCGACATCGAGGTGCCAAACAGCCGCGTCTATGTGAACTATTGGCGGCTATCAGCCTGTTATCCCCGGAGTACCTTTTATCCGATGAGCACTAGCCCTTCCACTTGGAACTAGCGGATCACTAAGCCCTGCTTTCGCATCTGCTCGACTTGTTTGTCTCGCAGTTAAGCTTCCTTATGCCTTTGCGCTCGACGTGCGGTTACCAACCGCACTGAGGAAACCTTTGGGCGCCTCCGTTACATTTTGGGAGGCGACCGCCCCAGTCAAACTGCCCATCTGACACTGTTCCCAGCGTTACACACGCCAGGTTAGAATCCCAGCAAAACAAGGGTGGTATTTCAAGGTTGACTCCACAGAGACTTGCGTCCCCACTTCATAGTCTCCCACCTATCCTACACATGCCTTGCCAAAACCCAATATCAAACTGCAGTAAAGGTTCACGGGGTCTTTCTGTCCTGCCGCGGGTAAGCGGTATCTTCACCGCTACTGCAAATTCACCGAGTCCCTGGTTGAGACAGCGCCCAAATCGTTACACCATTCGTGCGGGTCGGAACTTACCCGACAAGGAATTTCGCTACCTTAGGACAGTTATAGTTACTGCCGCCGTTTACTGGGGCTTCAATTCAGAGCTTCGCTTGCGCTAACCCCTCCTCTTAACCTTCCAGCACTGGGCAGGTGTCAGACCCTATACATCGTCTTTCGACTTAGCAGAGTCATGAGTTTTTGGTAAACAGTCGCTTGGGCCTTTTCACTGCGACCGCTTCGCGCTCACATATTACAGATCACGCTAATGCGGTTCCCCTTCTCCCGAAGTTACGGGGTAATTTTGCCGAGTTCCTTAACCAGGGTTCTCTCGAGCACCTTTGGATACTCTCCTCGCCTACGTGTGTCCGTTTATGGTACGGTCACCTTATCGACTCGCATAGAGGCTTTTCTCGGCAGTGTGGACTCGATCCTTTTGTGGGCTTTCGCCCTTCGCATTGCTTTTCAGGCTTATAGTTGCCCGGATTTGCCAAAGCAACAACCCTATGAGCTTACACCCGGACTTCCAATCCCGGATGGACCTATCCTACTGCGTCCCCCCATAGCTCAAACGTCTCAAAAGTGGTATTGGAATATTAACCAATTTGCCATCGACTACGCCTTTCGGCCTCGCCTTAGGGACCGACTAACCCTGAGCAGATTAGCTTAACTCAGGAAACCTTAGGCTTTCGGTGAACGGGTTTTTCACCCATTTTATCGTTACTAATACCGACATGATCACTTCCATCCGCTCCACCATTTATAGCTACCCGAAAGTAGCAACCTTACGGTATGGCTTCCCTGCTGAATGGAACGCTCCCCTACCGATCTCTTTAAAGGAGATCCCACAAATTCGGCAGTATGCTTAGTCCCTATCATCATTGGCACACAATCACTAGACCAGTGAGCTATTACGCACTCTTTGAATGAATGGCTGCTTCTAAGCCAACATCCTGGTTGTTTGTGTAAATGCACATCCTTTATCACTTAGCATACATTTAGGGGCCTTATTTGGTGATCTGGGTTGTTTCCCTCTCGGCTATGAAGCTTATCCCCCACAGCCTGACTCCCATGGTACGAACTAACGGCATTCGGAGTTTGGTTGGGGTCGGTAGGCTTGTAGGCCCCCTAGCCCATTCAGTGCTCTACCTCCGTCAGTCAATCCACGAGGCTATACCTATATATATTTCGGGGAGAACCAGCTATCTCCAGGTTTGATTGGCCTTTCACTCCTACCCACAAGTCATCCAAAGAGAATTTAACCTCAACTGGTTCGCACCTCCACCTTCTTTTACAAAGGTTTCACGCTGCTCATGGGTAGATCACCTGGCTTCGGGTCTGCTGCACGCAACTAAACGCCCATTTAGGACTCGCTTTCGCTACGGCTCCGAATTAAATATTCTTAACCTAACGCTACGTACAAGCAACTCGTCGGTTCATTATGCAAAAGGCACGCAGTCACTCCTTGCGGAGCTCCTACAGCTTGTAAGTGTATGGTTTCAGGGTCTTTTAACTCCCCTCACTGGGGTCCTTTTCACCTTTCCCTCACGGTACTGGTTCACTATCGGTCACCAGAGAGTATTTAGCCTTAGGAGGTGGTCCTCCCTGATTCATACGGTCTTCCACGTGGACCGCACTACTTGGGTGCCAGACAGGCATTTTCAAGATTTCGTCTACAGGACTATCACCCTCTTTGGTATTGTTTCCCATCAACTTCGACTATCCTGAAAAACATTCCTGCAGCATATTCGGAATCTGCTATTCTGGTCCCGCGACCCTCATTACACAACGCTCCGAAGCTTACATGCAATGAGTTTAGGCTATTCCCCGTTCGCTCGCCGCTACTCAGGGAATCGTTTTTACTTTCTTTTCCTGCAGGTACTAAGATGTTTCAGTTCCCTGCGTTGTCGTCTTAAAAAAGACATCCAAGCATGACCTTGGATAGGTTTTCCCATTCGGAAATCTCCGGATCAAGGCTTGTTTGCAGCTCCCCGAAGCTTATCGCAGCTTACCACGTCCTTCTTCGTCTTCTGGTGCCAAGGCATCCACCATACACCCTTATTTCCTTAGTCGCAAATAATTTTTCCAAAGGTTCACCATCAAGTTTACCCTACGGTAATACTTCATTTCTTCCCCTATATTTTCATAGTAATGAACATTTATTAAATGGAGATGAGCGGATTCGAACCGCTGACACCCGCCGTGCAAGGGCGGTGCTCTACCAGCTGAGCCACATCCCCATACTTTTCAGTATGGGCCTAATTGGAATTGAACCAATGACCTCGCGCTTATCAGGCGCGCGCTCTAACCAACTGAGCTATAGGCCCCTAATAGCTTAAGCAAGCCCATAGCACATTCGGAAATGGTAATTCCAAAGGATATGCAGATAACAAACTCAAGCTTATTCGTGCTTCAGATAAGGTTACACACCTTATCTCCTTAGAAAGGAGGTGATCCAGCCACACCTTCCGGTACGGCTACCTTGTTACGACTTAATCCCCCTCGCCGGCCGCACCTTAGGCACCTTCCTCACGAGGTTAGATAGGCGACTTCGGGTACAACAGACTCGGCTGACTTGACGGGCGGTGTGTACAAGACCCGGGTACGTATTCACCGCAGCATGCTGATCTGCGATTACTAGCGATTCCGACTTCATGTAGTCGAGTTGCAGACTACAATCTGAACTGGGACCGGTTTTTTGGGATTGGCTCAACCTTGCGATTTAGCAGCCCTTTGTACCGGTCATTGTAGCACGGGTGTAGCCCTGGACGTAAGGGCCATGAGGACTTGACGTCATCCCCACCTTCCTCAGGCTTATCGCCTGCAGTCTCACTAGAGTGCTCAGCATTATCTGGTGGCAACTAGTGACAAGGGTTGCGCTCGTTGCGGGACTTAACCCAACATCTCACGACACGAGCTGACGACAGCCATGCAGCACCTG
>JAFGND010000109.1 GCA_016927185.1 Candidatus Coatesiibacteriota bacterium | reverse complement strand
TACAGGCAGTCCAGATAAATCAATGTTTGTAAAGCACTTGCAAAAATACCTCATTTGAGGGATTGTTCTTCAAATCATCTATTTATAAGTATTGGAGAGAGAAGGAGAGTTAAATTCAGTCCATCATGTCTAGGGGATGGATTATTATTCTTGACATTAAATATTGTCAGATTTTAAGTGATATATATGAAAGGGAAGATCATGATTATTGTAGAGAGGCTAGTATGAGAAACTTAATAGCAGCCATATTTCTGCTATCATTATCATCCCTGCTCTTTTCAGCTCCAGGGGATTTAGTATGGAGGTTCAGAACAGCTGGTTACCATCTCTCTTCCCCTTGTGTTTCAGAGGGAGTTGTTTATATTGGAAGTGGAATAGATGATCCTTTTGAGACCGGTTTTCTTTATGCAATAAATTGCCGAAATGAAAATCTTAGATGGAAATATCAAACAGATAGTACTGTTGGCTCTTCTCCATGTGTTTCAAATGGAATTATTTATATTGGAGACCAGGGTCATTATATCTCTGCAATAAACTGTTCAAACGGATCTCTTAAATGGAGCTGTTATACAGGCCTCTCCGTTTCTTCTCCTTGTGTTTCACAAGGAGTTGTTTATGTTGGGAGTAGTGATACTTATCTTTATGCAATAAATTGCCCAGATGAAACTCTTAAATGGAAATTTAGGACAAGTGGTTCTATCTTTTCCTCACCTTGTGTTTCAGATGGAATTGTTTATGTTGGAAGTGATGATTATTATCTCTATGCAATAAACTGCTCAGATGGAATTCTTAAATGGAAGTTCAGGACAAATGGTTCTGTCTTTTCCTCACCTTGTGTCTCAGATAGCGTTGTTTATGTTGGAAGTTGTGATCATTATCTCTATGCAATAGAAGCTTATGGATATAAAGGTTTCAAGAACAACAAATCAGCTTCTTATATACCAGCTAAATACTTCTCAGTTTCTCCAAACCCCTTTTCATACCGCTTGTCACTCTCCCTGCCATCTTCAGGTTCTATCTATTCCCTGACCGGTCAGCTGATAATGAACCTTACCAAAGGCAAACATTCTCTTGATACAAGTGAATGGACTAATGGAGTATATATAGTTTACTGTGGGAAAGAAACAAAAAAAATAATAAAAATTGATTGAAACAACTGGCACTGAATTAATGTCAGTGCCGGCAATTCATTAATAAATCTTGTTCACTTCATTAGTATCTTTGAGAATATTCATGTTATGAATCAAGTCTTCAAGAAGCTTTATCTTGCTTGGATGACGGAGTTTCGAGAGCGCTTTTGCTTCAATCTGTCTGATACGTTCACGCGTAACATTGAACAAGCTACCGACTTCCTCAAGCGTTTTTTCACAACCATCATCAAGACCGTATCTCAATCTTATTACTTTCTGTTCTCGTGGAGTCAATGTGCAGAGAGTATCATTCAAGACTTCCCTCAACATCTGCTTTATTGCATTCTTTGCAGGGGATAATGCTTTCTTGTCAGGTATGAAATCACCAAAATCAACATCTCCATCCTCCCCTACTTTCTCTTCCAGGGAAATTGGATCCTGTGCTATCTTCATTATGGTTTTTACTTTCTCCAGAGGCATATCAAGTTTCTCTGCAATATCCTCGGGTGACGGCTCCTTTCCATATTCTTGTGTAAGCCTTGCACGAACGCGAATGACTTTATTGATAGCCTCAATCATATGAATAGGAACACGGATAGTTCTTGCCTGATCAGCAATTGCCTTGGTTATGCTCTGCCTTATCCACCAGGTTGCATAAGTACTGAATTTATAACCGCGTCTGTAATCAAATTTCTCAACTGCACGCATCAGACCAGCATTTCCTTCCTGAATAAGATCCAGGAATTCAAGCTTTCTCTTGTTATAGCGTTTTGCAATAGCAATAACAAGCCTTACATTTGCCTCAATCATTTCCTGCTTTGCCTTGTTTCTTTCATTATTCCAGCGCTCTATATGCTCGAGTATCTGGAAAAGATTATTCTTTGAAAGTTTGGCTTCAAGTTCAACACGCCTTATCTTGCGCCTGAAATTCTTGAGCTTTCTTGCTATATCAATTATGTGATTTACATTTATCTGAAGTTCGTCTTCTATTTCTTTTCTGGAAGATGGATTGTTGATTATCTTTCTCGCATAAGTATTGATTTCCTTGCTTGAAAGACCAATTTCACGCTCATGAATATTTATCTCTTCCATTGTATCGCGAATTCTTTCCACAAGTCGCCTCAATTTATCAACCAGCCTGTCAATCTGCCGTGGATGAAGAGAAAGCTTGCCAACCAGATTGACCATTTCTTCCTTCTTCTGGCGAAGCTTCTGCCTTATATCTGCTTTTTCCTCTTCGCTTATCTGCTTTCCATGAAATGAGAAATCATCAAGATCATCATTAAGCTGTTTTATACGTTTTACTACGTTCAATACAAACTCAGTTTCTTTCTGTCCAGTATAACCAGGTTCCCATGCAGATGAATCAACCTGAATTAGCTGATCTAGTTTAAGCTTTTTTCTTTCAAGCTTCTGTCCAAGGGAAACAAGTGTCTTAACTGAACTTGCTGAATAGAATACATACTTGCATATTTCTCTTGTCGCTCTTTCAATTTTCTTTGCTATTGAAATCTCACCTTCACGAGTTAATAGAGGGACTCTTCCCATCTCCTTCAAATACATTCTTACAGTATCATCATATTTGACATTTGCATCTGAAATGCTTTTATCAAGCCCGATAAGCCGGATTTTATCATTAGCTGTTATATTATCTTCATTAATGATCTTTATATTGAAACCCTCAAGTATCAGAATTATATCATCTATTTCTTCTGATGTAAGATTTTCTTTTCCTATTGATGCTGAGATTGTCGAGTAAGATAGATATCCCTTGCTTTTTCCTACTTTTATGAGCTCATCGATTAACTGATCCTTTGTTTCCATATTCCTCCAGATAATTTATGATCTTGTAAATGAAATAAGTCTTTGAAAAAATCCGAAATACATTGTTTTAAATATAATAACTTTCTTATATTTGTCAAGAGCTGAAATCAATTTTTTTTCCATTAACAGTATAAATTTTTTCCATTTTTAATAATATCTTCCTCTTAATTTCATGTATTACATAACGTTAAGCGTATAGATAAAAAAATAATATTGTCAGAAAAAAATATACCTTCTTGAATGACATGAGAAAAAAAAATGACATCCAGAAAAAAATCTTCTTACATAAAAGCAACGGAATTCCTGATACAGATAAAGGCTATTCTTGGTAAGTCATTGGAACATGAAGCTTTATGGATTTTTCAACAAGTGCTTGGAAAAAACGATATTTCTGATCTTTCATTAAATCAAACACAGATAAGAAGAATAGAAGCTATTGTTGAAAAGAGGCTGGGGGGAAAACCACTTCAATTATTATTAGGTCAATATCCATTTAGAAAAATAAACCTGAAGACACAGAGAGGTGTTTTTATTCCAAGAATGGAAACTGAAATGATGATTGATTTAATACCTAATGACTTGCCTTCAAACATTATTCTGGATCTCTGTTGTGGTTCAGGACCTATCGGCTTGTCAATAAAAAAGGAAAAAGAAGATCTTGTTGTAATTCTTCTTGATATTTCAAAAAAGGCAATAAAACTAGCCCAAAGAAATGCACGTATGAACAATATAAGTATTGATATAATAAGAGGAAACGGGCTTTCTTGTTTCAAGGATAATTCATTTTCAGCAATTCTGTGCAATCCTCCTTATATACCGATTTCTGATAAGTGTAATTTGCCTGATGAAGTAAGATATTATGATCCTAATCTTTCCCTTTTTTCTGGCAAAGATGGACTTGATTTTATCAAAACTATAGCTACTATATCATTTACGAAATTAAAAAACAAGGGGTTCTTGTGTTATGAACATGGAGATAATCAAGCTGAGAAATGCAGGAACATCTTGAATATGAATGGCTTTATACAAATAACTTCATACAAAGATATGGCTGAAAGAGACAGGTTCACTTCCTGCAGGAAACCATGAATCAAGCAAATTGTGCTTTCACGTTTGAAAGCAAAGAAATACATGCAGTTTCAAGCCTGAGCCTGTTTTCACTTAATTTTACTGCAAATGAATTAGGAAAATCATTAATTTGCTGCAATTCTTTATCAGTAAAGTCCCCTTCTGGCCCGACAAGTAACAGGATATTATTTCCTTCTATTTCAGGTAGTTTTTCACCATGTATTGAAGCAAACAGTATATAATCATAACCTACTGGAAAGAAATGATGAAACTTTTTGACTGGAAGAATTACAGGCATATATGCTCTCCTGCATTGCTTGAGACATTCCCTCATTTTACTTTCATACTTTTCAAGTGAAGGAAAATTTCTGGTCAAGGATCTTTCAAAAAAAATCGGTTGAAAAAAATCTATCCCAATCTCAATGGATTTTTCTATCAACCAGGTGGTTCTGTTAAGTGATGGAGGACTAAATCCTAATGTTAACATTCTTGAAGAGGATTTTGCAAAATGCTCCTCAATTATCTCTCCCCTTGTATAGCTCTTTCCTGTTTCAAGTATTCTTACCAGATACTTATAGCCCTTGCCATCAATACAGAAAATTAAATCATTATTTCTCAATCTTAAAACCCTAATATGTTTTGTTTCATTCTCATTAAGATATACAATATTTCCAGTTTTTTCTGATAGAAATAAGTGTGGTAAGTCATTTCTTTGCATTGAGAAAGAATACTTATTTTTTCGTTTATAGTCAAGCTAATTGATTAAAACTTATTTTATGTCTAATTGACTTGAATTAAATAGCAAATTGTATTTTAATAAATACCTTGACAGAAATGCTATATTATAAGCTTTTTTCAAACGTAATATGAGGGCCAGTAGCTCAGGTGGCAGAGCATCTGCCTTTTAAGCAGAGGGTCGATGGTTCGAGTCCATCCTGGCTCATAGGCTTATTAATTGTACCTTAAGGAGTATATATGGAGAGAGTATTAAATCAGAACCTGGATTTACTTAAATATCTAACTGATGAGGAAATCGAAAAAATAACTGCTTATTTCAAACTTAATGAGTATCCTCCAGATCAGATAGTCTTTGATGAAGGTTCAAAAGGAGATTCTATCTATATTATTAAGAAAGGACATATTCAAATCTCAAAAAAAATCGAGAATGATGAGATTATACTGAGTGAATTTGGAGATGGAATGTTTTTCGGAGAAATAGCTCTTCTTGATGAAGGAGCAAGATCTGCAGCAGCAAAAACGCTAAGAAAGACTGAACTTTATGTTTTATTTCGACATGACTTTACTGAATTGATGACAAAAGAACCTGCAATAGCTTGCAAGATACTTTTGTCACTTGGAGAGATATTGTGTGACAGAATAAGAAAATCAAATGAAAATTTGTCTACTTATGTTATGCTGAATAAAGCAATTTTAGATACGATAGACATTTCAAAAGTATATATAAAATGAAAAATGTCCCCATCGTCTAGCCTGGTCTAGGACACAGGCCTTTCACGCCTGCGACGCGGGTTCAAATCCCGCTGGGGGCAATTGACTTCAAGGGGGTATGTAATGCGGACTTCAAAAATGTTTTTCTTAATCACAATCCTTGCTGTGATATCTAGTGCATTTGCAAGCAGTGTTGGAGAAGGTGTTTCAAATAATCCAACACCATTTGGAGTAAATGGTCTTTATAACATTATAGCAGCAGACACCATGGGAAGAACAAGGCTGGGATTTGCTTTCTGGGGTACTTATGGTACTATGAAAAATTTTACATTTGCAAAGTTCAATAACAGTTTTGAAAAACAACCAGTAAAAGACATGATTATTGATGCGACTGTAAACAGTACTATTTGCTACTCTATACTAGATTATCTTGAAACTAGTATGCATAATGTATGGTATATAGACAAGTATGATCTGGAAGATCTGGTTGACAGATATGATGTTCAACCTCCAACAAATAACGGAGTTGGGGATCTGGATTGGTATCTTAAGTGTGGATATCCAGGACGACATGATCCAATATGGAATGTTGCCTTGCAAACCAAACTGACTATACCAACTGGTAAGAATACAGATCCCTACCGTTTGCGTCCACGCACTGAAGACAAGGTCATGTTTGGAGTTTCTGCCTTATTCACACTTGATTTGATAAAAGAAGCTCCTGATGCCCCATTCAGGTTTCATGCTAACGTAGGTTATCAGATGCATAACAAAGAAGTATATCCTTCAGCACACCAATTACCATTTGGTATCGGGATTGAATTTCCAACTCAATGGGTAACAGGTATGCTTGAATGGTACTGGGCTCCATATCTGGGAAATGAAAATATTAAACCAACAAACTCCCCACATTATATTTCTCCAGGGGTAAGATTGACAACTCCAGTTGGTTTTTCAATGACTTTGCTGGCAAATTTTGGCTTGGGAGAGGATTTAGATGCCAAGGGAATGGCTTCATTACCGGCTGACTGGAAATGGGGTTCCTCAGAAGCAGACAAGGCTTTTGGAACAAGAAACAGATTGTTTCCAAGTGTCGGATTTGCCTTGGGATTATCTTTTGCATCAGCTTTAATACCTCCAGACAGGGATCATGATAAAATCCAGGATAACAAAGATAAGTGTCCTGATGAACCAGAAGATTATGATGGATTTGAAGATGAGGATGGATGTCCTGACGTTGATAATGATAAAGATGGCATCCCTGATACTAAAGACAAGTGCCCAAATTCACCCGAGACAGTTAATAGCTACCAGGATGATGACGGATGTCCTGATGAGAAACCAGTTGTCAAAGTTGTAGTGAAAAGACCTAAGGTCAAAGCTGTCATTATTTTACGTAATGTAACTTTCCCAAGCAATTCATGGGATATTCAGCAAAATGCTTACCAGGATCTTGACGAAGCTATCAAGACAATGAAAGCCTATCCCAAAATGAGAGTAGAAATTGCTGGGCATACTGATAATTTAGGTGGGGTTACACATAATCAAATTCTAAGTCAGAAACGTGCAGAATCTGTCCGTCAATATTTGTTAGATAAAGGTGGAATTGAGGAAAACAGAATTAATGCAGTTGGATATGGTGCAAGTCAACCAATAGCAGATAATATGACAGAATATGGACGTTCACAAAACAGAAGAATTGAGTTTAAGGTTTTAAATCTAAGTGAATTGGATTTACAGCCTGATGAAACAGATACAAGCACAGATGAATAAAAAATGGAGGAAATATGCTAGCGAAAAAACTTACAGTAATACTAGTTTTAGCTGCTTTCCTTTTAGCTAAACCTCTCTTTTCTGAAGAAGGAGATACAAAGAAAGATCCTTCTGGTTCAGCCTGGTTTTATAACGATGAGGAAAGAGATAAGGCAGAAACGAATGCGAAAAAATTAGCTGCTGAAAAGAAATACGCAGAAGCGATAAAAGAGTATTACAAAGCTCTTTCCAACAATCGTTATGATGATCCGGTTTACATGAATGACCATGATGCAACAATATTCCTTGAAATAGGTTGGCTGCATGTAAAAAACAATGAATTTAGCGAGGCAGAGAAATCCTTCAAGAGGAGTATTAAAATCAGACCTGGTTACGTTCTTGCACATATGGGTCTTGCATTTAATTACGAAAAAACTGGAAAAGCTGATGAAGCGATTGGAGAATACAAAGAAGTATTAACTTATGAACCAGATAATGCAAAAGCAATGTATTCTTTGTGCGTATTGTACATAAAAACAAAACGAACTGCAAGAGCAAAAGAGATAATGGAAGAATTCCTGAAGGCAGTGGAGAAAAAACTCCAGGATGAACCAGAAAATGAACAATACCTATACTGGAAAGGTGATATTCTAGCCAGAATAGGTAAATATGATTTAGCTAAAGGAATTTTCAAAACATTGACTCGTCTTTATCCAGACAATTTAAACTACAGGCATAAATATATGCAAATAAGAAGAAAAATAGGTGAAGTAACTGCTATTAGAATTGGGGACAGTGATGACAAAGATAACGATAAGGAGAAAGAAAAAGACGAGTATCAATAGAAATAGCAGATAAAATGAATAAAAAAAGCCACCTAAGAAGTGGCTTTTTTTACTATTTCAATATTAAAATAGGTTTAAAGATCGTTTTTCCCTCTGTTGTCAATTCTACAATAAAAATGCCTGAAGATAAATTGACAGGAACCCAATTTATCCTGTGATTACCTTTTATCTGGAATTCAGAATCCATTAATACTGCAACAGTTTGACCTATAAGATTTCTTACTTTCAGGCTTATTTTTGATGAAGATGGAAGTGCATATTCAATTTTCATAATCCTGTTTCTGCATGGATTTGGATTTATCCAGAGGCCAGTCTCTTTCGGAATTGGCAGTTTTGTTTTTTGTTCCTTGAAATTCATATCGTTTGACACTGTAAAAACTCCATCATCAATATCAAAGATATCCTCTTCAAATTCAATATCTGTTATCTTCATTCTACCCTGAGTTGTTTCTGGAAATTTGCTTGTATCAACAGTCCATAAATATGTTTTCTTGCTTGCATCTTCAGAAGAAGCTATTCTGTCAGGAAGCCAGGTCAAACCATTATCTGTAGAACCATAAATATTTATGGTGCTAACATTATCAGTACAATCCCATGTAAGATAATATTTTTCTCCATTATAGAATGTCTCTCCACCATTTGGATAAGTCATTGTTACTGTTCTTTCAGGACCTACAGTGAATTCCCCTTCAGTCATTGCTGCCGCTATAGCACACTTACCTTCCCTTGTATGTTGAGTATCAGCGAGCTTTATCTTGATCTTCGCTGGTGTAGCAGGCAGATACCAACTATATTCCTGGGAACTTGCATCAACATTTGATGCAATAGTTGTCCAGCTAGTTCCTTTATCAGTAGAATAAAATATGTTAATTTTATCTATCCCTAGACTATTCCACTTTATTTCTATTTCTCTCCCATATTAATAATAGTGACCTCCCTTAGGTTCCAGATACCATAGATGATTGGCAATTTCAAGGACAGCTACATAAAAACATTCATACATTCCAACCTCATCAGCACCTCCATGTCTTACTCTCATATAACCTTGTTCACCCCAGCCTGTTCCCCAGACATTTCTTACTATCCAGTAATTCTCTGGAATATCATATCCAATTACATTTACTACTGTCATTCCTTGATATCCAGAATTCTCATCACATTCATAAACTCCACCTCTGTAATACTGAAAATCACCATAGATTTTCATCGGAGAAATCAAAATCCCTTCTTTGTTAGCTAATGCATTGCGTCTCATTTCTACTTCTCCATAAGGTATTCTTGTATAAGACTGAATTTTCTGCTGGACAAAATCCCAATCAGTACATCTTTCATTGCAATTGGCATTCCTGCATTCGTATGGCCAGCAGGATTCCCATGTCACTCCATTATTCATCATTAGATGAGCAAGACTATCAAGAGACAAATTTTTATCATTTTGTGATAAACAGCTATGAAAATACTGTTCTGATAAATCTGGTTTTATCTCACTTAAATTGTAAAATAGTTTGATATCCGTTTCTACTGAAGCCAGTAGAGCAAAAACACTTGAGGATGTTCAGCCATGTCCAAAGTCTTTTACTGGTGTCATGTAATTCTTACCATCGAAATTCCTGTAATCAATATGATCTGGTGCTTTTAATCCTTTATTGGCATGGACAGGTATCGTGCTGTCAAGTTTCAGCAAGGCTTCATCCTTATAGAAAAACAGTTTTTTCACTTCTTTTGGAAGTCTCGAGAAAAAAGTCTCATCTGCAATCCAAGTGTTACCATTTTTGCTGATATTATTCTTTGTTTCCTGCAATGTCCATTCTCTTGCTAACAGTGGATTGAAAAGATAAAGAATTAAAAAAATCGATGCAATTAATTTCATATTACCTCCTTTCAAATATATTGTATATTGAAAATTTTTCGTTTTTTTAGTCAAGATCTTTTTTGTTGAATCATCTTGAATGATTATTTCAAGGTCGATAAACAGAAAAAAAGGCGGTTTTAAGACCGCCTTTCGTTAAATACTATGTCAATGACTAACGCAAAATCAAAATTGATTTTGTAATTGTCTTTTCGTTTGTTGTGATTTCAACAATATAAACACCTGATGAGTAATTCATTGGGATCCAGTGTACCATGTAATTGCCTGATTTGTGAGTTTCTGATTCCATGAGTACTGCAACTGTCTGCCCGAGAAGGTTTCTTACCTTCATGCTTACTTTCGTGTTCTTGGGAAGTGCATAGCGTATATTGAGTATCTGATTTCTGCATGG
>JAFGND010000108.1 GCA_016927185.1 Candidatus Coatesiibacteriota bacterium | reverse complement strand
TACAGGCAGTCCAGATAAATCAATGTTTGTAAAGCACTTGCAAAAATACCTCATTTGAGGGATTGTTCTTCAAATCATCTATTTATAGATAACTGAGGGTAAAAAAGATATTAAAATAAGTCCATTAGTCACTTAGGCAAGATTAACTTTCGAAATTAAGATTCTTGACATTCAATATGTTATTTATATTCTAGTTCATTAGTATAATTACATTGATGGAGAAGAAATGTTTTCCTTAAAAAGAATATTAGTATCAATATTGTGCTTCACAATGATTATTTTTGGCTTCAGAACCAAACTGATATCTAGCAATTCACCACCATATGAAGGCGAAGGAAGTGATGTTGACGAAAAATCTGCCCCAACTGTGCTGATTTTGTCAGTTCTTGGAAGCGTGCTTGTTATTGGGGGCACTATTTACTGGTTCATTCATAAAAAGAATGTCAGGGAAATGAATGAAATGTTATCTAAAACAAAACAACAACTGGATATGGAGAAAGCAAAGAAAACGATCCAGGTGTGTTTCAGTGATATCATAGACAATAATGAGAGAGCCAAGGAAGATACGCTTGGAATACGTTCTACAGCTATAGTTAATTCAATTCTGGACGATGATGAAAAAATCAAGGTAGAATATCTTGATTATATAACTCAGTTTGAAGATGCTTCAGAAAGAGAGAAGATCGCAAAAAAATTTCCAGATGCTTTTTTCCTGTCAGGAACTGTAGACAAGCAATCATCAGGATTGATAACCCTTGTTATGGTTTTATACAAGTTTCCTGAAAACAAGGAGATATCAAGAGTTGTGAAAACTTTCAAGGAAATAGACCAGATATCTTTTTATACAAGTGAACTTACCGAAGAAATTATCAAGACCATTCACAACCACCAAAAAAAAGAGAAAAGTGAATCCGAAAAAAAGAATTTGTCACCTGCCCCCTTGCCTGATTCTAAGCAAAAATAAAAAGCTTATTGGCCCTTTTCAGATAAAAACTGAGGATAAATTGATTATTGCAGTAGAGGGGAAAAAAGGTGTTACTATCAGAGATGACTGGAAACTTGATGGAATAGATTTCCCTTTTCCTGTTGCAATACCTGGTTTATTGGATATGCATGTACATTTCAGAATGCCTGGTGGAGAGGAATCAGAAGATTTCCATTCAGCTTCCAAAGCAATGGCTAAAGGTGGTATTCTGCATGCTCTTGGAATGGCTAATACAAAACCTGTTATTGATAACATGAAAATATGGGGAATGTACTCAAGGAAAGCAAAGGAATTTCTAGATATAAATCTGGTTTCTTCTATTACAAAAGGTTTGTCAGGAGAAGAACTGGTTGATATTGAAGGGCTTGCAGATGAGGGAGTATTAGCATTCAGTGATGATGGAAGACCTTTGAAAAGCGAAAAACTGAGAGAAGCTCTTGAAAGATTAAAACAATTCAAAAAACCTGTCCTTGTTCATGAGGAGGATCTGGATTTGTCATCTACTGGTGCAGTTCTTGCCTCAGATTTAGCAAGGAATCTTAAGTTAGATGAGATAAACAAGGAATTCGAAGTCAGGAAGATAAGAGAGGATTTAGAAATAGTAAAGAAAACAAAGGGGAAAATACATTTTCAGCATGTTTCATCAAAACTATCAGTAGAACTGCTAAGGCAGGCAAAATCTGATGGAATTGAATTCACTGCTGAAACCTGCCCTCATTATCTCTATTTCACTTACAATGACATTGAAAATGATCTGGATACAAACAAGAAGATGAAGCCACCATTGGGGAGTGAAGAAGACAGGAAAGCTTTGATAAATGCCATAAAAGATGGTACTATTACAGTTATTGCTTCTGATCATGCTCCGCATAGAGAAGAATTGAAGAAAAAGAGCTTTAACGAAGCACCATTTGGTGTTATTGGTCTGGAAACATTATTCCCGGTTACTTGTGAAATTTTAATACACAAAGAAAAACTTCCTCTTTCTTTTATTATTGATTTTTTTACATCAAATCCGGCAAAGATTCTTGGTTTGGATTTGAGGAACTTTCTGGATTATAAGAATCTATCAGATTTCATTCTGGTAGACTTCAACGAACCATGGAAGGTAAAAAAAGATGAGATACTTTCTAAATCGAAAAATAGTCCATTCATTGACAGGAAATTCAAGACTAGAATTATTGCTACTTTTAATAAGGGAAAAGAGATTTATAATGCATATGAATAAGAAGAGCCATGTTTTGCTGCTATTTGTTGTTCTGCTTTTTACAAGTTATTCAGGATGCGCATATTATAACACATTATATAATGCCGAAAAATATTATAACAAGGGAATAAAACTGCAGGAAGCCAGTAAAGATACAATAGCATCAGGAGAGGAAATTGGTTATTATGATGAATGCGTAAAAAAATGCATAAAAGTTATTTATTTCTATCCTAAATCGAAAAGAGTTGAAGATGCTCTTTATCTTATGGGACTGGCGTATTATCAGATGGGTAAGAGAAATCCTATTGGTTTCGGGGAAATTTCATATAAAAGAGGCAGAACCAAGTTTCAGGAGCTTATAAAGATTTATCCAAATTCGAAATATAAAGCAGATGCTGAACTATATATAGGGACATTGAATTATCTTGTTGAGAATTATGATGATGCAAAAAAAGTATACAAGCAGATGTTAGAAAAAGTCAAGGAACCGAAGTATCGGGATCAGGTATACTGGGGCTTGGGAAGAGTCCATAATAAAATAGCAGAATATGACAGCACAATAAGTCTATTGAAGGAATATAAAACAAGCAACAAGGAAAATGCCAAAAACATATATTTCATACTTGGAGAAGCTTACCTGAATAGCAAGAGGTATGATGAAGCTATCAAATTCTTTCAATCAACAATTGATTCAAAAGCGCACAGGGAAGAACGTTATATCGCATATCTGCAGATAGGAAATTGCTACATTGAATTAAAGGAATTCGAGAAAGCAAGAACAGCTTTCGAGAACGCTTCAAAGACAACCCTGGATGATAAATCAAGGGCTCAAGCACTCTTGCAGCTAGCTGAAGTTCATTTTAAACTGAAGAAGAGACAAGAAGGTGCAGATATTCTTGAAGAAGTATCATCTGTCTATCCCAAGACATTGTATTCTGCAAGATCTTATCTCTATCTGGGTAAGCACTATATAGAGGAAGATGATTATGATAAGGCTCAAAAAGCTCTTGATCAGGTAAGGAATGAGATGCCTGGTTCTGAAGAAGCAATTCTCGCACTATATATATATAATAGAGTGAATCTATTATTGAAATATAAGAAACTGCAGAATGAAGGTAATCTGGAATCTCGAGCTAAATCAATGTTTCAATTAGCAGAGATTTCTGTCTTCTTTTTCGAGAAGATTGATGCAGGCATAAATCACTATGATGAGATGGTGAAGAAACATCCGAATTCACCCTTTGCCCCTAGAGCCTTGTTCGCAATAGGCTGGATATATAAGTACAAGAAAGGTGACAAGGCGAAATCGGATGAATACTACAAGCAGTTGATAGCCAAATATCCTGAGAATCTTCTCAGAAAGCTGGCTGAATATGACATGAAATCTGAAAAAGGCTATGAGGAATTCTACAATAAAGCCGAGAATGAATTCTATAATTATGAGACAGCAAAAAAAGCTCAGAAGTATGAAGAGGCATTGAAATCACTTGAAAAAGTGGAGAAAGAATATCCTTTTGATAATTTACGTGAAAAAGCTTTATTTGCCAAAGGTCTTCTTTACAAGAATTATCTCATGGATTACAAGAATGCAAGGGATACTTTCAAGCATCTCCAGAAACAGGCAGGTTATGACAGTTTCTATTATGAGTTATGCAAAAATGAGATTAAGATTATTGATGATATAGAGGAGGCAAAGAAAAAACAGGATTCAGAAAAAAATAAGGAGAAAAAAGAATCAAAAGAGGATAAACCAGAAAAAGATACAAGCAAGGATTTGAAAAAAACTGATGATAAAAATCTGGAAATCAATAAGGACAAGATCAAAGAAAAGGATATTGAAGAAAAGAAGTGAATGACAATATCCTTGTAATTGGAGCTGGGCCAGCTGGTCTTGCTGCAGCATATGAACTTGCAAAAAACGGAAAAAAAGTAACTGTATTAGAGAAAGAAAATCAGGTTGGAGGGATAAGCAAAACAATAGTTCATGATGGATACAGATTTGACATCGGAGGGCACAGATTTTTTACAAAAAGTGATAGAGTAAACACCCTCTGGAATGAAGTACTTGGAGAGGAGTTTCTTACAAGACCAAGGTGTTCTCACATTTTTTTCAAGAAGAAATTCTTTAATTATCCATTGAAAGCATCTAATGTTGTAAGAAATCTGGGTGTTTACTTGTGCATAAAAGTCTTTCTCAGTTATCTGTCAAGTAGATTGAAGCCATACCAGAAAGAGGATAACTTCGAGGAATGGGTCAGTAATAGATTTGGCAAGGAATTATACAGGATGTTTTTCAAGACATATACTGAAAAAGTCTGGGGAATTCCCTGCAACAGTATTGATGCTCAATGGGCTGCACAACGTATCAAGGGATTATCTTTTTTGACTGCAGTCAAGAATGCATTATTTACAAATAACTCTGGAAAAATAAAGACTTTAATAACGAAATTCAATTATCCAAAATTCGGTCCAGGACAGATGTATGAAGCTATTGCAAAGAAAATTGAGGAAATGGGGGGAAAAGTTGTTTTGAATTCACGAGTGGTAAAACTGGAAGAAAAAGATGGCTGCCTCATTTCTGCAACAGATGAAAAAGGTGAAAAATATGGTTTTGATTACCTTATTAGCTCAATGCCCATAGATGAACTTGTGGTTTTGATGGATTCTTTCCCAGAAGAGGTGAAAGATGCTGCAAGGGGATTAGAGTACAGGTCTCTTCTCACAGTAAATCTTGTTTTCTCCTATAAAATCCCTCTGGAAGATACCTGGTTATACATTCATGAACCTGATGTACATCTGGGAAGGATACAGGTATTTCACAACTGGAGTCCTTATCTTGTTCCTGATAATGAAACATCATCATTAGGTTTAGAATACTTTTGCTATGAGAATGATCATTTATGGAGCATGAAAGATAATGATCTTATTAAGTTAGGAAAAGATGAGATATCAAGACTGGGCTTGGCTGATGAACAAAAAGTTATGGATGCTTTTGTTGTGAGAACAAGAAAGACATATCCCATGTATAGTAATGATTTCAAGAAAAGAATGTCTTTAATCAGGGAATCATTAAAGAAGATAGTTAATATTCAACCAATTGGCAGATATGGGATGTTTAAATACAATAACATGGATCACAGTATTTTGACGGGAATATATGCTGCTGAGAATATCCTGGGTTCAAATCATGATGTCTGGCAAATAAACACAGAACCTGAATATCATGAGGAACAAGGTATTGGAGACAGAACCAATGAAAAGTAGATTAAGGAGATAAAAATGAAAATAGCATGGGCAAGCTGGGATTTAGTGTGGGAGGATAAAGAAGCTAATTTTAGTTATACACGAAAGTATGCAATATCGGCAGCTAATCAAGGCTCAGAATTATTGGTTCTGCCGGAAATGTTCTCTACAGGATTTTCATTTGAAGTAGACAGGATAGCAGAATCCTGCAATGAAAGAACACATAGTTTTCTCAAGCATTTGGCTATTGATGCCAAGATAGCAATACTTGGAGGATATGCACTGAAAAGGGGAGAAAAGGTTTATAATGTTGTTTTTCTATTTGATAAAGATGGTCAGGTAACGGGTCCTTATGCCAAGATACATCCTTTCTCTGCAGGCGGGGAAACAGAAAGGTTTTCTGGAGGTGATAATCTTTTTGTTGTACCTTTCAAGGAGTTCATAATCTGCCCATTCATTTGCTATGATATAAGATTTCCTGAATTGTTCATAGCTGCAATAGAAAGCAAGGCAGAATTTTTCATAATCCCTGCGAATTGGCCAAAGACAAGAAGGGATCACTGGAAAACTCTTCTCACTGCAAGAGCCATTGAAACCCAATCATTCGTACTTGGTGTCAACAGGATAGGTGCTGGCGGAGGGCTGGAATATTCAGGTGACAGTATGCTTATTTCTCCAGATGGTTCTATTATTCTCAGTAGTGGCAATATTGAAGGAGTATTCAGTATAGATATTTCAAGAGAAATGCTTGATACATGGAGAGAAAGATTCCCTGCAATAAATGATAAGAGACCAGAGGTTTACAGGACTTGGGGTATCTGGACTTAAAAAAAGAACTTGTTCTAGCTCCTCAATCAGAAAACAAAGTGAGACTAAAGACAAGGCTTGCTCTTGCTCCCATGGCTGGTATTACTCATGCAGGATTCAGATTGATAATAAAAAGAATTGGTGGTTGCGGGATTTTTTTCAGTGAACTGATACCATCACTTTCTGTATTAAATCAGGGATTAAAGCATTTCAGTTTATATAATCATTATGAGGTAAATCCTTTTTTTTATCAGCTTCTAGTTAACAGGACTGATGGTTTAAGCGAAGCAATATCAATGTTAGAAACACTTAATCCGGATGGGTTTGATTTGAATATGGGTTGCACTGCTCCCATAGTCTTGAAGAAAGGTGGGGGAGCAGCTTTGCTGAATAATCCTGAGTTGGCCTTGATGATTATAAGAACCTTGAGAAGAAGCACCAGCAAGCCTTTTACAATCAAGCTGAGGACAGGGAAATTCAGCAAAACAGAGTTTCTTGAATTCGTTAAGTCTATAGTTGGAGAAGGTATTGATGCTCTGATTATCCATCCAAGAGATATCAAATCAAGATTTACAGGAAAACCTTGCTGGGATTATGTAAACTTTGTAATCCCGGAAATAGATATTCCAGTATTCGCTAACGGAAGCATTAATACTAATGATGATGCAAAAAAAGTAATGGAGACATGTGATCCTTCGGGATTAATGATAGGAAGAGCTGCTGTCAAGAATCCATGGATTTTCAAGGAAATAATTGAAGATAGAATCTCAGAAAAGCATTTCGTGAATTTATTGAAAGAGTACATAAATGAGCTGGAAAAAGTAATTCCGGAAGAAAGAAGAGCAGGAAGGCTGAAAGAATTTATAAGTTATTTTGCAAAGAATTACGCTTTTGGTCATCTCTGGGAAACAAAAGTGCAGAATGCAAAAAATGTATCTGAAATAGAGAAGATTTCTTATGATTTCATGAACAGGAACGAAGCTTACATGAATTGATCAAGAAATTCTTTCAATACTTTTTCTTTTTCAGTCCACTCAACTGGAATAATGTTGTCATTACCAATTGCCTTGTTTCTGTATTCAAAAGAAAAAAATCTGTTATTGAAGGTTGAGATTATTTTCTGTCTTGAATAATAATGAAATGGGGAGAAATGAATTGGATCACTTCCAGGTGAATAAATGACTATACCTGATAAACCTATATAAGAAGCAAAATGAGACAATCCACAATCATTTCCAATGAAAAACTGAGCTCTCTTAATGAGATCATATGTTTTCTCAATAGCTTCAAAAAGATGCAGTTCATAATTCTCTCTTTTCAGTACTATTATTGAATTACTTCCTTTTTCTGTTTCACCGCCTATAAATCTCACACTATATCCTTTTTCCATGATCTTGTTTGCCAGGAAACAGTAATTTCTTATATCCCAGTTCTTTTTGATTGACCCGCTTCCAAAAAAGAAAACAACTTCCTTTTCAGTGAAAGAAAAATCAGCTGGTAGTGGGAATATAATGTCTTCAGAAAGTAGTTTTTGAAGGCTCTGTAGATATTGGACTGTGAAAGGAACATCAATATCTGATTTTGCTTGTATTACGGAAAAAGAATCATTCCAGACATTCGAGCTTCTCTGGAAAACAATCTTGAGATGAGCTTCTCCCGTTTTTTCCAAATCATAATCTCTATCATGCCAGCTGTCTATAATACCATCTTTCTTGAAAATCCTTCCAGCCTGTTCATTTCCAATCCATATCAGGTTGTTTTGCCTGTTTTTTCCCCTTAAGAAAATAACTGATGGAGCAACAATGAATGAATCACCAAGACTGCCCAGATGTACTATATAAAGAGGTTTGTTCATTAGTGAATTATCAGTACTGATTTCACCACAGTTAGTTTGTTATCGGAGCAGACTTTTATATAATGAAGTCCAGGCTGGAATTTTGAACAGTTGATCTTCCATGAATACCAGCCTTTTCCTTTTTTTTCTGGTGTACCAAGCTCAAAAATGAACCTGCCATTCAAATCATAGATTTTACCTTTCAGTCCGTTCAATTCACCATGGATGACAATATTAATAAGGTTTCTTGCAGGATTAGGAAATACTGAAGCATTAATTTTATATGGTATTCTCGTGATTTTCGACTTGAATCCTTTTTCATCATAGATCATAGGCATATCTATGTAAGAGGCATACTGGGGAGAGCAATATATGCGGTTCTGTGCAATCATTTTTCTTGTTTCATTCCTCCAGGGTTCTCCTGTATTAGGATTAACTTCAAAATGGGGATAATTACTGGAAGTGATATCAATCCTGATTTTATGATCTATATCAAAGCATTGGGCAATCTCACCAAGATCTATCAGGAATTCATAAATCTGTCCTGGTTCCATGAAAGATTCTTTGTCAAATCCTTCCTTATATCTTGCTTTCAATATTCCTTCTTCAACCAGCATGGATTTTCCATTCTGATATACATCACAAATCTTGACGGCCCAATCAGTATCAATGCAGGAACTTGAGGCAAAGAGGTGGGCTATAATTTTACCAGTGATTATTAAAGGAGTTGTCAAGGGATAAGTCTCGAATGTTAAAACATCATTCCTTTGCTCTATGCTTCTCTGGTCATAAGGTCCTGCTGGAATATAGAGATTTCGACCTCCTTTTGTAGGTACCGGATCATCTGGGTCATAATAGTATTCTCTGTAACCATCATTGGTAGGTAAGTCTTCGGAAAGTTTTCCTTCACTTGACAGATAAAATTTCTTGTATTTTGAATCTGACAGAGGCCAGACTGAAGATTCTACCCATATATTGCTATAGCTATTTTGACTGTAAACATCTCCCATTAAATAGAAAATTACATTTGCCTTTTTCTCTACATTATTTTCTTCACCATTAAGGTAATGAAGAAACCACTGGCTTTGATATTCTTGAATACTGTAAGTAGAATTGGCAGGATAAGTCAGTTCACCCTGTTTCCTTTCATTGATGCCACAATGTGTCCAGGGACCTATCAGCAGCTTCTGATTTCCTTTTGCAAGGATATCTCCATAATTCTGCAAATCACTGAAGCCCTGAACAGCTCCATTTGTGAACAAATCAAACCAGCCACCTATATGAAGCATTGGAACATTTATAAATGTTCTTTTTTCTTCGATATTAAGCAATTTCCAGTAATCATTGTATCTGGTTTGATTCTCATAGCAATTTATCATATATGAGGTTTTTTGCTCCTGCATCCATGATTCCATAAGGTTTTTGTTCCAGCATCCTCCAGGGAATATTAGATTTTGATATAAATTACAGCCTGCAACTGATGGGCTTGCACAAATGAAGTTGTTTTTTCTTGCTCCAGAAACCAGATATTGAACAATTCCAGATGCAGATGAACCTCTCATTCCAATCCTGCCATTACACCAGTTTTGTGAAATTATCCATTCAAATGTATCATAACCATCTTGAAGCCTTGACCAGCCATCAGTGGCAAAGATGCTATCCATTCCTTCACTCGAATGCTGACCTCTCGTATCCTGTGCTACTACTATTATCCTGTACAATTCTGCATAAAGATAAGCAAAAGATTCATCAAAAGCGTAATCCTTGTCATAAGGTGTTCTTATTAAAAGAACTGGCAGAGGTTCGGGAAGACTATCGGGAAACCATACATCAGTTGCTAAATTTACTCCATCTCTCATTTCTATCATATAAGTCTGCTTATATAATATGTTTGATGAAAGACTGATTATCAAAAAGAATAAAATACTATTCATTTTTTTTCATATTCTTTCTATAAATAATATCAAGTTTTGTCAATATCTATGAAAAAGACATTTTAAACAATAGCCTCAATCTTTTGATAATATCAATTTTATTAATTTATCAAGTTTGATATATTCTATATGAGAGCTACCTATACTATCAATCACCGGGAAAAGCATATTTATATCCCTTCTCTTTTTATCCCATTTGATGTTTGCTGTTATACTTTCCAATGAAGGTCTTAATCGTATTTTCAGGAATTCTCTCGAGTTAATCAGGTTAACTATTCTTTGTTCCTCTTCAATGGAAAGAAAATGGAATTTTCTTGATATCTTTGCTTCTTCAATGATTCCAAATAATACTGATTTTCCATGCGATAGTCTAAACTGCTTGAGTTTTTCCAGTGCATGACCTATAGTATGACCAATATTCAGAAGTACTCGATTGGATTTTTCATCTGGATCTTCTAAGCAGATGGACATCTTTAGTTTATAGCACTTTTCTATCCATTTATCCCAGTTTACTTCATTGAAATTCTGGCTTGAAAGCAAAAAATCTTCTAATTCAAGGAAAAGCATTTTATCAAAACCTACTGCATATTTAATCATCTCAGCAAGTCCTTCTATCCATAATCTATTATTATGTGTTGTTAAATATTCATTATTAAGTAAAATCAGTTTGGCATTATGAAAAGAGCCAGCGAGATTTTTTCCATATGATAAATTGACAGCTGTCTTTCCTCCAAAGGCACTGTCTATCTGAGAGAGCAGGGTAGTGGGGATGTGAATAAGATCAACTCCGCGCATATAAATTGATGCAGATAATCCTCCAATATCACCTATTACACCTCCACCCATTGTTACAAACAAGGTATTTCTTGAAAATCCTTTTTCAGCGAGTTTATTAAGGATTTTCTTCAAATTACTCATGTTTTTTGATCTTTCTCCTGGAGGAATGACTTCAACAATCAGTTTACTGAAACTGTTGATGAATTGCCTTATATGTTCATTATATAAAGAAAAGACATTTCTGTCTGTTAACAAAAATAACTCGGTCTTGTCTGGAAATACTTTCCGTATTTCCCTCACATAATGAATGCTTTTGCAGGTAATGACTCTTGTTTCTTGTTTTGGAAATGAGATTTCATATTTTTTCATTTTTCCCTCTTAATAATCCAGATTTTCTTATGTTCAGCAGATAAGAAATGGGTATAAAATATATTAAAGCCAATGATAAAAGTATTATGATAATTCTTGCAAGAAGAATTTCCTTCTGTGTATAGAAAGAAGATACAAAACCCATAAATAATAAATATAGAGCTGTTTCTACTATGGCTGCAATCAATAATATCATTCCGCATTTTGGATTGATAAATCCAGCAAGGCTTGAAATAAATAACAGATACATTATCATTATGGCTAATATAATCAACTTTTTTGTCAAAAACCATTTTTCTGTCAACATTGTTAAACTTGAATAATCATCAATATTGAACTGAGTTTTCAAGGGAAATTCAGCATCAACATTCAAGAGAGAAAGCTTTATATAATTCTCAAGTTCCTTCTTGCCATATCTCTCTTCCAGAAAATTGAAGATTTCCTTGTACATTTTATATTCTCTGGTGAGGAATCTCTTGCTTCCTGTTGAATAGTGAATAGCAACTGATTCATGCCACCATAATGGGAGATTATTTACCTTGTTATTCAGATATGAATTAATGAAAACATGGACAAGCTCATGAGAGAAAGTCTCCTCAAATATAGAGTAATCAAAGTTTTTCATTTCCAGTAATAGTGGAGCTTGGTTTATTATTGTGGATTTGGATATATTTTTCATTACTTGCCCAGGTGTCAGATGACTATAAGGTAATACAATATATCTGCAATAAAGAGTTACACCAGAAACATCTTTTTCAAAATTTCCAAAGCTTTCAAAATTGCTTTTATCGAATACAAACCAGACATAAAAAAATCCTTCTGGTATCTCAATAGATAGTGACTTCCTTATCTTGTTTGCTGTCTTTTTGAAGACATTATTCGCTTGTCTTATAGCTAAATTATTTGTAGAAAGTAAAAATCCCTGATCTGGAATTTTCAGGTATAAATGCTTGCTTGCTTCAATGTTTCTATATTTAGTGTTATCCTCGAAAAAAGTAAGGAAAAGCTTTTCGTGATTTTCCAGTTTATATTTCTTGCTTTTATTTCTTAAATGGTTGATCTTGATTATAATATCATCTTTGCTTTTTAAAACTGGATTTTTGAAAAAATCATCTTTCAATCCTAACGAGATAACAAATATCCAAATAAATAAATAGAACTCATTCAAGATATCAATCTTCTTTATTCATCCGACTCTTCTTAATAAGATCTATTGTCTTTTCACTTGCGCCTCTGATTTCGGAAAAGCACTTGAAAGCATTTTCTCCCATTTTTTTTCTTTTCTCGGGACTATTGATTAAAACAAGAATATTGTTTGAGGCATCAATCTCATCTTTGGAAATTATTATTCCCTCTTTCTCTTGCATGACTTCGGCAATAGATCTTATTTTGTTTATAACAGGTCCCACGATTACTGGTTTTGAAAGGGAAGCAGGTTCAAGAATATTGTGACCACCGGTACTAAAGGTTCCTCCAACAAAAGTGATATCTGAAATAGCATAAAAATCCATCAATTTACCGAATGCATCAACAATCAGAATTTCTTCCTTCTGTTTTTTGTTTCCAGAAAAAAGAGATATTTTCAAGCCATTATTGAGAAGGATTTTTGTAAGTTTATCTATTTTGTCAGGATATCTGGGTATCCAAACGCATCTAATATGATTTATATTTTCAAAAACCTTTTTGATAATTCTCATAAATACTTCTTCTTCTTCAGGTCTTACCGAACCTAATGCGATTATCAATTTCCCTTCATCTTTATAGAACGACATGTCCTCCTTTGGCTTTGACATTACATCTGCCTTAGTTGTTCCCACTATATCGATTTTGCTGTTATCAACTCCAATTGAAATCAATTTATCCTTTTCATTTTTACTTATAGCAAAATAATGATTTATATTATGGAAAGTAGCTTTTGATAGAATTTTCAGTTTTGTATATTTTGCAAGAGTTTTTTCAGAAATCTGTGCATTAAGCATGATCACTGGGATTTTTTTGATTTTCGCTATCAAAAGCATATCCAGCCACAATTCTCCCTCGATAAGGAAAATCCTGTCAGGTTTTATTTTTCTGAAATATGAATTTATGGGAAAATAGAAAGGCAGGGGGAAAAAGAATACAGTACAATCTGGAAAGAGCTTCTTGAGCGCAAAAACCCCTGTTTCAGTCATTGAGGTTAATATAATTTTTTCATTTTTGAAGTTTAAGGTATAGAGATTGAGGAAATATGATAAAGAATTAGCTTCCCCAATTGAGGCGACGTGAAACCAGGTAACACTATCATTTTCTGAAATATCTGCTTTGATTAAACCAAGTCTTTCCCCTAATTCAGCAGTCCGGTACCAGAAGTAGTAAATAGCAATAGGTATTGATATTGGGATAAGAATGATGAATAACAAGTTCCACAAGATACTTAAGATTATCATTTTTGCAGGATATTGCAGAATATGAAAAGTTGTAAATAAAAAAAGACTTGCCAGAAATAAGCGATATTTAATCATAAAAATGATTTTAACAATATTTGGAGGTGGTATTTTATGGCAGAAGTAGCAGCTATACTATTGTTTATTTTCGCGATTTTTATCTTTTTTCTCTTAGTATCCACTATAAAAATTATAAAGCAATATGAAAGAGGTATAAGATTCACACTCGGAAAATATTCGGGAATAATGGAACCTGGATTGAACATCATTATCCCAGTAATTCATTCTTATGCAAGGGTTGATGTACGTATAAAAGCAGTAGATGTTCCTGAGCAGATAGGAATAACAAAGGACAATATTTCCGTAGGGATAAATGCAGTTATATATTACAAGGTTTCAGACGCTTCAAGAGCTATACTTGAGGTGGAGCATTTCAACTATGCAGTAAGTCAGCTTGCCCAAACAACCATGCGTAATGTTGTTGGTGAAGTGGAACTTGATGAACTTCTCAGCTCAAGAGACAGGATTTCCGCTAGAATTAGAGAAGTTGTTGATGAGGCAACTGATCCATGGGGTATTAAAGTTGATGCGGTTGAACTTAAGGACATTACATTGCCTGAGAACATGAAAAGAACACTTGCCAAGCAAGCAGAAGCCGAAAGAGAGCGCCGTGCAGTTATTATCAAGGCAGAGGGAGAAGTAATCGCTGCAAAGAATATGGCGAAAGCCGCTGAGATTTTAACAACAAACCCAGGAGCTCTTCACTTGAGAACACTACAAACGCTTAATGATGTAGCATCCGATCAAAGCAACACGATAATTTTTGCAGTTCCTCTTGAGGTACTGAGATCCTTCGAAACTTTCAACAAGAATTTCAACAAGGAAGCTGATAGTATCAAACCTGTTCCACCAGCACAATTGAAAGAATAATGAAAAAACAAGTTCTTTTTACGATTTGTATTTTTTTCTGCTTCTTGCTTTCATGTGGAACTTCTAAGAAGTATGAGGAGAAAAAGGAAAAGCAGGAGGAGGAAAAACCACCTCCTGTTCCCATGACAGTATACAAAGATGCGGGTCCTCATCCAGTTACACAGGAAATAAAAACCATGCTGAAAAAATATCCAGTGCAGACTTTCAGCATTATTGATAATACTTCATCCAGACCCAAGCGAGTTTCATTATCTTCAAAACCTATAAGTACATTGAAATTGACAGATTATTATATAATTTATACATCCACTGATTCCACGGAAACATGGTGCTGGAATCTAAGGCAATATGCTGTAGTAACCAAGATTCAACTAAAAACTGGTGCTCCCTTACCTTCCAGGCAGATAAACAAGGCAGATGGCTCAGCTCCTGACAGTACAGTAACAGAAGAAGGTTATCATCTCTATATATCTCTGAATTAGACAGGCAAAAGATGGATAATCGTTCAGATTCTAACAGAACTGGCAATGATTTTCAGGAAAATGATTTAGAACAGGACAGGAAGACACTCGAAGAGTTTGAAAAAGAGGCATTAAGCTTTGAAAAAACAAACCTCCCATTTGAAGAGATTTCACAAAGATACAAATTCATAAGATTCATAGGTGGCGGATCTTGTGCTACGGTATTTAAAGGCTACGACAAGAAATTGTCCCACCCGGTAGCAATAAAAATATTGCCTCGTAATTTGGCAGAGAAGGAAGAATATATAAGCAGATTTATGCTTGAGGCAAAAGTTGCAGCAAGACTACGTCATCCAAATATAATAAGAATTTATGATGTTGGAGAACAGGAAGGGGTTTATTATATAGTAATGGATTACTTGCCTGGTCATGACTTGAGAACAAGACTTAATCTTGAGAGAAGATTTACAAGAGACAAAATTATAATGATAATAAAAGATATCTGCAGCGCACTTGAATATGCTCATATTCAGGGAGTCATTCACAGGGATTTGAAGCCAGCTAACATCATGTTTGACAAGTATGAGAAAGCAGTTCTGGTTGATTTTGGAATAGCCAAAGCTGCTCTTGAAGCAAGGATAACTCATTCAGGAACGCTGCTTGGCTCTCCAGCATATATGTCACCAGAACTATTTATAGGTAAAGAGGCGAATCCTGCAAGTGATATATACAGTCTGGGTATAGTTTTTTATGAATTGCTATCTGGGAAAGTCCCGTTTGAAGGAAACAGTCTTGATGAGCTAAAGGAAATGCATCTTACCATGAAACCACCAACACTTGATAATGAAGAATCTTATATACAATCAATCATTAAAAAATCGCTTTCCAAAGAACCTGAACATAGATTTTTTTCTATAAGGGATTTTCTTGATGCCCTTGAAAAGAAGGCAATAGTAGAAAGTTATGAGGAAGGAATTGCTGAGAAAAAATCTGAAACAAATGTGGCAAGACAGAAATCAAGAAAAATTACATATTTAAGTTGTTTTCTGATTCTTATTTCTGCTTGTTTCATTGGAATTACTTCTCTGTTTTTCCTTGGGAAAATGCCAGATATGTCTTTCATACCAGGATTTCTAATTCTTGATACTTCTCCTGATAATGCTGGATTTATAATAAAAGGGGAGAATGAAGATCAACAAGGAAAGGTTAGTAAAAACCGAATAAAATTGCCCCCAGGGAATTATCTGCTTACAATAGAAGAACAAGGTTTTCAATCAAAATATGCAAAAATAGAAATTAAATCTGGGGAGCATTTGAAATTGCGTATTGATCTTGTACCAAAAGGGATTCAGAAACATCCCCTGACTGGTTCAGACCTGGTCTGGATAGATAATTTTATTGCAGAGAAAAATGGAAGATTTGTCAATCATCCTGGAGTGTGGATGATGGCAAAGGAAGTTACAGTTGATGAATATACTTATTTCCTGAACAAAAATGGAAACAAGATTGAAGGTGGAATAAGCTATATTGACCTTGATAATCCTAAATCCCTCATAGAATTGAAGGATGGAGTTTTCAAAGTCAAGTCAGGATTTGCTAATTATCCAGTTAATTTAGTAAGTTATTATGGTGCAGTAGCTTATGCCAAATGGTCATCAGGATTCTTGCCAACAGAGGATGAATGGATAAGTGCTTCCTGTATAGATATTAAAAAGAGGGATACTTATCCCTGGGGAGATTATCCAAGAACTGATCTTTCAAATAATAAGGATTATTCTGGAGATCTTGTTATAAAAAGATATAGCTTGAATGAAGACGGAACAGGAATAATTCCGGTTGGATTATTTATTCCTACAGGAAAAGGTTTTTTTGATTTGGCAGGCAATGTATCTGAATGGTGCAGGAAGGATAAGCCTGAAAACAGCAATACCCAGATAATAAAGGGAGGAAGTTACAAAGATAATCTTCAATCTCTTTCTTGTTGTTATTATGAAGAAATCTCTGCAAACTCAAGACTTCCTCATGTCGGTTTCAGGATAGCCTATCCTTCAAAAGTTTTAGAAAGAAATAAATGAAATGAAGAAGGATAAAAAGATTTTCCATAGAGTTGATGCTGATGAAAAATTGAGGGGAAAAGCATTATTTGTGGATGATATTTATATGCCAGATATGCTGTATGGCAGAATTGTCAGATCTCCAATAACCCGCGGTATTCTCAACAAGATTTCAATTCCTGAGCAATATAAAAAGAAAGACCTGGTCTTTGTTACATACAAGGATATTCCAGGGAAAAACTGCGTTTCAAGTGTAGAATCTGATTTACCTATACTTACAGAGAGAGAAATCAGGTATAAAGGTCAGGCAATAGCCTTGATTGCTCATAAAGATAGGGAGTTTCTCGAAGATGTTTTAGCTTCATTAGAGCTATCTATAGAGCGTCTTCCTGCATGTACAGATATGGTAGATTCCTTGAACAAAAAAGAAATTCTGGTAAACAAAGATAATATTTTCAGGAGACTCAGGATAAAAAAGGGAAATGCCGACAAATTTCTTAAAGAATCTTATTTCAAATCCGAGAGAATATACAGAACACCTCACCAGGAACATCTGTATCTCGAAACTCAGGGTATGATTGGATATATGGAAAATGGAGTTCTGAATATAAAGGGATCAATGCAATGTCCTTTCTATGTGGTAGAAGCACTTGAATTGGGTTTGGGCATTTCCAGAAAAAGAATCAGCGTTCAACCAACAACAACAGGAGGAGCTTTTGGAGGCAAGGAAGATTTCCCTTCTCTTTTAGCATTACATGCTGCACTTTTAACCATGAAAGCAGGAAAACCTGTAAAGATGATTCTTGAAAGGGGTGAGGATATTGCATTCACAACCAAAAGACACCCATCACTTATAAAACAGGAATTGGGATTCTATAAAGAAGGCAAACTAGTTGCTGCAAGAGTAAAAGTCATTCTTGATGCTGGTGCATACGAGACTTTATCCAAGGTTGTTTTATCAAGAAGTATACTTCATGCTATGGGAGTATATGAATGTGATAATGTCGTCATTGATGGAGAACTTGTATGTACAAATACTCCTCCATCCGGAGCTTTCAGGGGTTTTGGTGCTCCTCAATCAATGTTTGCAATAGAAAGCCATATTGACGAAATTTCATCAAAGTTGAAAATGAATCCTGTTGACATACGTAGAATTAATATTATTAAACCTCAAAGCATACTGTGCACTGGTCAAAATATAGGAAACGAGTGCATACTGCCTGAAATGCTGAATGATGCACTGAAAGAAACTCGGTATATTACCAAATATGAAAAAAATAATATTTTCAATTCAAAAAACAGAGAGATGAAAAAAGGGATAGGTATTTCCTTGTTCATGCATGGTAATGGATTTACAGGAAATGGAGAAAGGATACTTTCTTCGCGAGCTGGACTGACTTTAAAAGCAAATGGAAGTATTGAGCTTCTTTTTTCCAATATAGATATGGGACAAGGTTGCAATACGGTAATGATTCAGATTGCTTCAAAAGCTTTGCAAATTCCACCAGAAAATATATATGTTGGTAAAATAGATACATTAAGTACTCCAGATAGCGGACCAACAGTAGCTTCAAGGACCACATTGATAATTGGAGATCTTATATACAAAGCTTCAAAAAAGCTAAAAAGGATTTTACAGAAAAGCTCTCCCCGCGAGGATGATTTCAACAAGAAAGCAGGGAAGTATATTTCAGAACATGGAGAATTGACAATAATTGAAGATTACAGACATCCAGAAGAGCTTAGTTTTGACGATGAGACATATCAGGGAGAAGCATATAGATCATATTCTCTTGGATGTAATATTGCTGAAATAGAAGTTCAGCTTGATACCTTCCAGATAGATATAAGGAAATTCCATGCATACTATGATATAGGAACAGTAATTAATAAACCGTTATCAGAAGGTCAGATAAGGGGAGGTATAATGCAGGGGATTGGTTATGCAATGTATGAGAATTTGATATTTGAAAATGGAGTTGTCAGGAATAATTCAATGACAGATTATATTGTGCCTACTGCAATGGATATGCCACAAATAAATGTCAAGTTCATGAAGAACAAAAGCAATTACGGTCCATATGGAGCCAAGGGACTGGGAGAACTACCAATGAATGGTCCTCCTGCAGCAATTAATAATGCTCTTCGTCAAGCACTAGGGATTGATTTTCACAGTATTCCCTTTCTTCCTGAAAGAATTCTTGAAGTATGGATGAAGAAAAATGAATGACTTTATTAAAATAAATTTCTGGGTCAATGGAAAGCAATACGATCTTGAAGTTCCTCCACTTAAACCACTCAGCAGAATTTTAAGAGAGGATCTTCATTTAACAGGAACCAAAGAGGGATGTCGTGAAGGGGAATGTGGTGCATGTAGTGTTATTTTGAATGCCACTCTTATTAACAGCTGTCTTTATCCTGCCTTCAAACTCAATAGAAAAGATATTATAACAATAGAAGGATTACAGGTTGATGAAAAATTGAATCCTATTCAGGAAGCATTCAAGGAAGTCATGGCTTTACAATGTGGTTTTTGCACTCCAGGACTTCTTATGGCAGTTTATTACTATGTTTACATATTGAAAGGGGATTGTGAAGACAGAATTCAGATAAAAAATGCTATAGGCGGAAATATCTGCAGATGTACCGGATATGAACAAATAATTCAAGCTATAGAAAGTTTGAAGGACAAAGTAAGATGAAGGTTTTTATTCCAAAATCCTTACAGGAAGCAGTATCTTTCCTGAAAGAAAACCAGAATTTCATTCCATTTGCTGGAGGAACTGATTTGATGCCTCTTTTGGCAAAGGGGGTTCTTTCGAAGAAAAACAGTTTTATTGATTTGAATAATCTTACAGAAGAGCTTTCTTTTATTAATCTGCAAGAAGATGGAAATTTATGGATTGGTTCGCTTGCAACAATTAGAAAATTGTGTGAAAATCATATAATCGCAGAACATTTCCCCTTGATAGCAGCTTCTGCCATAAATATTGGTTCGGTACAGATAAGAAATCTTGCAACAATCGGGGGAAATATTGCGAATGCTTCTCCAGCAGCAGATTTGATCCCTGCACTTCTTGTCCATGACAGTTCCCTTATACTTACTTCAGACAAGAAAACAAGACAGATAGATTTAAAAGACTACTATGTTTCATACAAGAGAACTTCAAGGAAACCATATGAATTAATCACTGGAATAATTGTAAAACCATTGGAGCAGGGACGCATATTATTCAGAAAAATAGGAAACAGGAAGAATCTTTCTCTTTCCAAAATAGTTGTTTCTTCATATATTGCAAAGGAATTTGAAACAAAAGATCCTTGCAGATTTGCTGCAGGAAGCGTAAAGGAAATACCTGCAAGACTGTTTAATCTTGAGGAATCTGTAATAAATAGACGGATTTCAGAGAGTGAACTAAGAAATGCCTTGCTCAGAGATATTTCACCAATAAATGACGTAAGATCGACTTGTATTTACAGGACGGAAGTGCTACTTAGAGTGATAAGGAAATTCATAGAATGGAAATAATTCTAGCAATATTGATTGGAGTTGCAGTTGCTTTACAGGGACCTTTCAATGGTCTCTGGGCGAAAAATATCGGATTAGCTCAGACAATTTTAATAAATGCGATAATTGTTCTTGCCGGTGCAATCTTGTTTTTATTGATTTCTCATGGATCATTCAGATTTTCAGAGGTGAAGAATATAGACCTTTCTATTGCAGCAGGTGGTATCTGCGGTCTTTTCATAATAACTGCTGGAGCTTATGTTTTCCCAAGACAAGGCGCTTCAACAACACTTTGTTTACTTTTATTGGGTCAGTTCCTTGCAGCTACGATAATGGATCATTTCGGTTTGATAGGATTACCAAGGCAACCAATAAACTTCCAGAGGATTATAGCCTTGATTTTGCTTGGTGTAAGCGCTTGTTTATTCAAGATTAAATAGCGTAATTAAAAAACTGCTTGAATTACATTATACCAAAATGCCCATAGTACCAAATCATGTAGTTATATGATGGAATGAAATTTTTCTTGGTTATCTCTTCCATGACTTTCCTTGCTTTTTCCTGCTCTGTCTTATTCCCCAAGAGCATGAATTTCAGATAACCAGAGATAATCAATTGTTGGCTTCTGGAGGAGAAGTAAGACAATATTCTCTTCTGATATGTCCCGGAATCATCATGTTTTATAACTGGATTAATCTCTCCCATGCCATAGGCTAATGTATTATTAAGAAAGGACTGATTTGCTCCCCTTGTTATTTTTATCCCTTCAGTTAATATCCTGAAATATGTTCCATCTTTCCATACTGAAAAAAGATCCATATCCTGCAATAATCTCATCCAGTTTTTTTTCCTTTTTTCCATCTCAGCTGAATCTTCTGAGATAATTGCTTCAAGTCTTGTTATTTCCTTTATTGCATTATCATAATCAGCTTCAGTTTTCGGATTATAATCCATCATTACAAAAAAGGATATCAGGTTTCTTTTTTGCATGCTTATAAGAAGGTCATTTGCCTGATAATACTTATGAGGTTTCTTAAGCATCCAATTAAATACTTTTGTTGTGAATGATGCACTTATCCAACCTGGTTGGGTATTCACTTTTGGATATTTTATGATTGCATCAAATAGAAAAAGAAATGCGTAAGTTTTCTTTTCCTTTATGCTAAGAAGATCTATTATCTTTTGAGAATCAACATAATATGAATCTTTCCTTTCTGGAAATATATCAGAAGACTGGCTTGCTCCTACAATGAATGCATTCCCCTTATCTTTGAAATAATCTTTAATATAATATCCCAGATAAGTGTTTCTACCTTTTTTAGGAATTTTATTCTTCTTGAAGAGGTGACTGTTTCCATAGAAGATTATCCATTTGAAATCACTGTTTTCTTCAAAAATATGTTTGAGTTTTTCTATCAAGAATTCGTCTCTCTCTGTTTCAGCAAACTTCCTCAAATCATCAATTGAAGTAGATGGATCTATTTCCTTCTCCTCACCAAAGATTTCGAAACAGATTTCAGTCTTTTCTTTCCTATTGAATTCATCAATATCCTTTTTAAGAAAATACAGGAATTCTATGAAAGCCATCTCTTCAGTGGATATTATAGCCGGGATAATTGTTTTATTGTTTCCAAGGAGTACATCTGCATTTCCTGTCCTGAAATAATCTTTTATGAGGCTTATCTGGTCAGGTCTTTTTTCCAGAACTAATCCTATTTTAGTTATTTTACTGCCATTTTTTGCATCTTCAAACCATAGATTTAATAGATCCATCAAGGGTTTGAAAAAAACAAAATGCCCATAGGTATTATTACCAATCATCAATACACTGTTCTCTTTGAGCCTTGAGAGTAGACTAACGGAAACAGAATCAAGTGCCAGGCTGTTTATTTTATCAATTGAGCTTGCCTTAGTAATTGCTTTTTCTTCTTTCTGGGGTGAAGAAGTTTTTTTTCTCTCGGGATAAAGAAGATTCTTGCTGAAATATATGAATAAAGCAAATATTACAATTATAATCAAAATGATAATATAGTTCAAATTTTTCTTCATTTTTATCCTTTTCTTATATAAACATTACAAGTGCAAAAGCTTATACTTGAATGGAGTGTCAAGTCTATTTAAATTCAGATATTCGTTTTTTCTGTTTTGGGCTAGATTATGTTGCCAATATTTTATATCTTGACATTACATTTAAATATATTTTGTTATTCATTGATTAAAATGGATAACAAGGGAAAGAAAGTCAATTGCCCTAATTGCAACAGGATTATTTATCTGGAAGGTCCAGGAAGATGCCTTTATTGCACAAGGGAAATATCTGAAGGACTTTTCAGAAATTTGAAAGAAGTGAATGAAGAATTCAAGCATATTGATTCTGAAGACATAATTTATGAAACAGAACCTGTTGAAGTAGATCATTCAATTCCTTACTATAAGACATTATTCAAGCAGACATGGTTTATAATAATAGCTGCTTTTATTTTTTCAGGAATAATGTACAAAGCAATAACGTATTTTTTCGTTAAAGAAGAGAAAGCGACAGAAGATGTGATGATCAAGGAAGGAATTCAAGATAGCGGAGAAATTGGTATCAAAAACCAGGACAGTTTTGATTATGCAGCTTTAAAGAAAATGATGTTTGATCATGCAAGACACTATGGGAATTTTCCTCCACAACTATCTTCTGATCTTAATGAGTTATCGGATTTTGGCGATATAAAAGGATTGCTGGAATTTGTGAAAGACAACAAGATTGATGATTACACTCTGATAAGGGATGGACGAAAGGAAATATATAAACTGGAATTAACGCTAAAAAGCGGAACAAAAGTTACATTAACTGACATGTTCTGGAAAAAGCCAGATAGACTTAATATTCTAAAAAGGAAAGCTGAAAACAAGAGAGAATCAAGGGAAAAGCCTGCACAAGAAAGAAGTGATGAAATAAAGCATAGAGGGCGCTTGTTAGAGTTTCCCAAACTTCAAGTATCTCCTGGTTTGCGTTCAGCTGACAGGAAATGATTCTTTTATAGCCCTGTAAAAATCAAAAATATGAGGGGCACATCCTGGTATGAATTTTGCCTTTATTGGTTCAGTACTATCATGATTGAACACCAGAGAGTGTGAGCAATTACCAAAGCACCAGACATTGTCTCCGCTAATCCCTGGATAATGCCCCGGCATCGGAATTCCTGTATAAACAGTCTGCATTGGTATATTTTGCAGATGGTTTTCGAATTCAAGCCTGTCTAAGGCATGCCTTAATGCAGAAAGGCAGCCCTGACAGGCTCCCATTTCCACAACATTTATTTTCTGAAATCTGCCTGAGCTTGATAGTACAGCTCTTTTGAAAAATCTTCTTCTTTCTTCTATTGATTCACCAATTATTGTAATTCTTGATATATCATTTTCTCCTAATCCTAGTCTGCTGGCAAGGCAAAGGAAAGTCAGTTCATAAGGTTCAAAACCCATCAGATATGATGTAATTGCATCTACAGCAACGACATCTTCTCCAGACAATATCATTGGCAGATCATCCCTGATAATTCCATGCAATGGTGATTGACCCTCCATTGCCAGAATTCCATCAACTATAGTCAATGATGGTTTAACAACCTGCAGAATATCGGTAATTTTAGCATTTATGTCAGTCCTGTGGAAAAGAAGACGTTGCCTGTCAGGTATCAAACCAAGTAGATTCTTTATTCCAAGCGACACCATAGTCAATATATGGGTTTTCATTTTGGGAATGTTTATTATAATATCATTCTCAAGAGCTTCTTTTGCAATATAGATTTCCTTGAATATGAGTGGATTGTCTGGCTTTTTCTGGATGAATTCTTCTTCATCAAAAAAGCAGAATTCTACTCCCGTTTTTTTGAGATAAGGTTCAGTTCTGCTATCAGAATATGCTTGTCTGCAAGATAAACCGAATCCCGGATTGTCTCCCAACTTTATTCTGGCACCGCAGTCAATGAGCAACTCTGACAATGCTATTATGAGTCTTGGATCTGTACAAACTGCAGGGAGCTTGTCTATAAATGGTCTTACTAGATTTGGTTTCAGGAGTATTTTCTTGCTATTGAGGTTATTTTTCTTGAAGAAACTGCCTTCAAGCAACATGTAAAGTTCCTCTTTTATCTTTTTAATGCTTTTGACAGTAAAATTCTGAGGTGATTCTTCAATCCCCTCAAGTGTTCTATAAAAAACTTTATTCATTACAACGGTCCTAATGTTAACTTCAAAGAAACAGCATAATTTATATCTTTTCCCAACATAAGTTCTCCATTCAAGATCCCAAAACCACTTGATAGAAGTATTGCAGGATAAAGCTTTTTCTGACTGATTTTCTCAAGTGATTCTGAATCACAATCCTGTTTTTTGTAAACAAGACCAATGTAAACTCCCGCATCAAAGTTATTCGTTAAAGAGCCACTTCCAATTAATGAATTCTCTTTTTTGTCAATTACAAAATTGATACCTTTTACTTGAATGCCTGCATGAGGAAAAACTTTCATAATTTTAACATGATCCTTGAATATTCTTTCCTTGTCAGTATTGAAGTATTTAAGATGATAAGTCCTGTAATATTTGTAAAAAGAGAATTTAGTTCCCAATCCACTTGTTATATATATGGAACGTTTAGTGCTCCTGCTTGTCAAGACTGTCTGCGCTTCATGAACTGATTTTGAAACAAACACTCCCATTTCCTTTTGCAAAAACAAAGGGAAAGCATTTTCATTGCTTTCTTGATCAGTGTAATATGTATATGGAATATTCCTTATGTCTTCATCTCCTGAAACCAGGGTTACAAATTTCATATCTATGAAATAATTATCAATACTTGTATTAATGCTGATAGAGAAAATAATTAATAACAGGAGATTCATTATAATTCAATCAAGATTGTGTCGTTGTTTTCCTTGAATTCATTGATGTCAAAGTGATAATCTTTAATCTTGATGAAAGCTCCTTTTCTGTAAATGTATGATTCTATTTCGAGGTCTTTATAAATAAAGCATGAAATTGTTGTTTCTTGACCGGGGGGGATAATTCCGTCAAATCTTTCATAATTATCTGATTCATCGAATGTTTTGCTTTTAATTATTACATCTTCTTCTCTCTCATTATTCAGTTTCAGCCAGACCTGTGAACGGGTTTCACTGTTGTTATCAAATGAGCAACCAGATATCAGAAAAAAAAACGAAATTACAAGCAAGCGTTTCATGAAAGTAGAAATTCAGTATATTAAACATATGTCAAGAGAATTCTCTCATGAAAAAGGTTAAAAAATTAAAAAGAAATCAATTTGTAAACTAACTGTAAAGAATCAATAGTAAGATATTAATGAAGATTATCAAATTATACATATTTTTTATTGACAAACATAAGTAACTTCCCAGTTTAGTAACGATAGTTGAAAATTCATGGATATTGAATATGAAACCTCTTTTTAAGAAAACTGTTTTCTCTTTAATTCCAGTGATAGTATTATTAATACTCATAGAGGTTTTATTAAGAATTTTCTATATTCCCAAGACAACTCCTTTTGTAAGGCAATTCGTCAATCCAGAATGGAACTCAGAGAAAACCTATACTATTCATCATAAATACTTCTGGATATTTGAACCCAACACTACAATGGGAGTTAATAACCCAGTTATAAAGAAAGAGATAAAAATAAATAATATAGGTTTCAGGGGAGAAGACTGGAAACCTGACGATATTGAAAAAAGACTTCGGATAATGTTTTTGGGAGATTCATGTGTATTCGGCTGGAACATAGAAGTTGATAATATAGCTGACAAGATAGTTGCTCATTTCAAGGAAGAGAATCCATATATTTTCCAGGGAGGAGTTCCAGGATACAGTTCATTCCAGATAAGACAGGTATTTGATGACTGGGCACCAAAAGTCAAGCCTCATTATGTAATCATATATGTCGGTACAAATGATGTACTTCCAAGAGTCAATAAGGCTGACTCAGAGATATATCAGGATGATATAAATTTCTGGAAGAGAATGACAATATTCCGCTTGAGTTATATCTTTGCTTTGATACAGGATATGCAATACAGGAAAAGAGTAAGCAAGCTAACAAGCAATTATTATGATTATTATGATCCATGGATCAAAAAGAATCCAGGCAGGGTATCCTTGAATGAATCAAGGGATAATATTTCATATATTGTCAGGAAGACACTTGAAGCAAATGCTATACCTATTATTCTTACAAGGCAAGGTGATTTTATAAAACCCAGGTTTATAAAGAATGAAGAGGAGAAACAGAAGAAAGAGAAAGAAAACATGCCAATTCCAGTATATAACAGGATGCTGTTGGAAGTTGGAAAGAAATATAATGCAAAGGTTATAAAAATCCATGAACTTGCAGAGAAAGAGGATCCCAAGAAGTTTTATCACAATTATCCTTACGATGAGGTTCATCCATCTTCATATGGCTATGATTTAATCACAAAAGAGATTATTCCAGTAATAAATATTAAAGAAAAAAACAGAAAATTGAATTGGTGATCTTGAAAAAAGATTCAACTAAAGGTTACTAAATAATTAAAATTCATTTTCAGGAGCATTAGCAAAGAATAAAAAAGCAACCTTCTAATAGTCTTTTTTCTCCTATATTTCGCTTGACCTATATACTTTGTTTTTCGCACTATGACAGAAGTATATGGGACCACCTACATTATTGCAACAGAAGATTATAGAGCATTTGGAGCCCATTGTGTCAAAAATGGGCTATTTTTTGCTTGCAGCTGAGCTTGTTGGGATGAAAAACAAGACATTATGTCTTTATTTTGAAAGGAATGATGGTAATATTACTATCAAAGATTTAAGCTATTTAAGTAGGTTCCTGAGAGATGCAATAGAGGTTGAATTCGAGGAATCCAGAAATTGGGATTTGGAAGTCTCTTCACCAGGTGTTGACAGGGAGATAAAGACTGAAAGAGAAAGGAAATTCTTTGTAAACAAGGAATTAAGAATAGTGTTAAAGAATGGAAAAGTGATGGAAGGCAAATTGCTGGATTCCAAAGATGGGGAAATTATCATAGAATTTAATTCTGAAAAGCAGGTTATTGATTTGAATGATACTGCAAGAATTAACTTGAATTCAGGATTGAAATAGGAGGATGCAAGATGAGTTCGGAAATAATAAAGGCTTTATCGGAACTGGCTCAATCAAAAGGTCTATCCTCCGATGACTTGATGGAAGTATTGAAAAATGGAATTTTTGTAGCAGTAACAAAGCATATGGATGGAGCAGATAACATAGAAGTTGAGATAGACAGAAAAGAGCAGGAGATTAAGGTATATAAGATAATGACAGTTGTAAGGAATGTTCAAGATGAATTATCTGAGATATCAGTAAGAGATGCTTTAAGAGAAGATCCTAAAGTAATGCTTGGAGACCAGATAAAGGTCGAGTTTTCACTGGAAAGCCTTGGAAGAGGAGCAATTCAGACAGCAAGACAGATAATTCTTCAATGCATAAATGACATGTCAAGAAACAGGATATTTGAGGATTTTTCCAAAAAAGTCGGGGATTTAGTGACTGGAGTAATTCAGCAATTCGAAAGAGGGAATATGCTAATAAGACTTGGCAAGGAAGAAGCTTTCCTGCCTATAGAAGAGCAAATTCCAATGCAAAGATTTAAAAGGGGAGATAATATAAAAGCTTTGATAATGGAGGTTAATCAGGGAGGGAAAGGACACCAGATAATACTTTCAAGGACACATCCCGATTTTCTGAAAAGATTATTTGAACTTGAAGTTAATGAAATATATGAAGGAATAGTTGAAATAAAAAAGGTAGTGAGAGATCCAGGAAAAGGAGCAATTGTAAGTGTTGTTTCGTTTGATCCTAAGATAGAAGCAGTTGGAGCATGTGTAGGGATAAGAGGTTTCAGGGTGGAAAATATCAAGAGAGAATTAGGTGGAGAGAAGATTCAGGTAGTACACTATAATGATGATCCAGCAACTTATATTCGTGAAGCAATGAAGAATGTTAAAACTATGGATGTGATTCTTGATGAGGTTAATCATGGCGCCAAAGTTATAGTAAGAGATGAAGACCATTCAAAAGCAATTGGAATAAATGGAAGCAATGCATCACTGGTTGCAAGACTAACAGGATGGAATATTAATATTATTACAGAGAGTGAATCCTTGAATTCAGATTCCCAGAAAGCGGAGGAGATTTGAAAGCATCAAAAGATAATCCAAAAGATGATAAAGTGAGAGTATATGAAATTGCTCGAAAATATAGCTTAAGCAGTGCAGAGTGTCTTGCATACATCAAAGAATCTGGTCTCCTTGATATCAAGTCTTATATGAGTGCACTTACTCTTGAAGAGGCTGCATATTTTGATCGCTGGTGGGAGATGGAGAATAAAGGACCTGTTGTAAAGGCTGAGCCTGAGAAGAAGAAGGAAGAAAAGAAAACAAAGACTTTAAAAGGAAAAAGCAAGGAAACTTCACCTGCAACAAAAGAAACTTCTGAGAAAAAGGAAATAGAAAAGAAAGTTCAAAAGAAAGTAGTTAAAAAGGAACTTGAAGAATCAAAAGAAGAAGCAGTAGCGACAAGAGAAAAGGATACAAAGCTTAAAGCAGAGAAAGCAGTTACTATAGAGAAGAAGAAGGAAGAAAATCTGCAAGCTGATACTGCTGTGAAAGAAAAAACTGTCCATCCATCAGTTACTTCTCATGAAATCAAGACGGAAAAATCTGAGGTTATCACGGTAACTCAGGAGATTCAGAAAAAGGAAAGAAAATATAAAAGTGTTTCTTTACCTAAGCCTGATGAAGAAGCTACTGCAAGTTTCAGTATCCCTGCTGAAGAAGTTACAGCAAAACCTTTGATCACAACATCATACATATCTGAAGAGAAGATAAACGAAGTAGTACAGGTTGAAGAGAAAATAGAAGACAAAGAAAAGACTGCAGAAACAATTGCAAAACTTAGTGAAACAACTCCCGTAGTACCAGAAGTAGCTGAAACTGATGTTGCAGATTCGGATGAAGAAGACGAATCAAGAAGAGGAACTACAGGTTTAAGAAGAAAAAAGAAAAAGAAAATCAAGATTGATCATCAAACTGTTGAAGACTCAGTAAAACGTACTCTTGCTGAGATATCAGGTTTTGGTATAGAAAGATTTAGATACAAGAAAAAGAGAAAACCTAAAGAGGAGTTACAGGAGGGTGAAGATCAGGAAACGTCAAGAAAGCAAGCATTAGTAGAAACTTTTATGTCTGCAAAGGACTTGTCTGGACTTCTTGAAGTGAAGCCAGAACAATTAATGCAAAAGCTTGATGAAATGGGAATATCAGTTTCTCTCAATCAACCGCTTGATTATGATACTATAGTTATGCTTGGTGATGAATTTGAAACTGATATAGAAATAGTGAAAAAGAATGAAACAGAAGAGAAGGTTGAATACGAGATCAGACCACCTGTTGTAACAGTAATGGGACATGTTGACCATGGGAAAACCTCTATTCTAGACTTCATAAGAAAAGCAAATGTAGTTGCTACAGAAGCAGGAGGAATTACTCAGCATATAGGAGCATATATTGTTTCCATGCCCGATAAAAGATCAATAACATTCATAGACACTCCGGGTCATGAAGCTTTTACTGCCATGAGAGCAAGAGGTGCACAGGTAACTGATATTGTTGTTCTGGTTATTGCTTCAGATGAAAGGGTGATGCCTCAGACAATTGAAGCTATAAATCATGCAAAAGCGGCAAATGTTCCTGTAATAGTTGCTATCAACAAATGCGATTTACCAACTGCAAATCCTCAGAAGATAAAAATGGATATCTCTCAGTATGGAGTATTACTTGAGGAATATGGGGGAGATGTAATAGCTGTCGAAGTATCAGCCAAAACAGGATCAGGAATAAATGATTTACTGGAAAGAATTCTCTTGTTATCTGAGATGTTGGAATTGAAATCACCAAAGAACTCATCACCATATGGTACTGTTCTTGAAGCCAAGATTGACAAAGGTGTTGGCGTAATAATCACAGTATTGGTAAAAGCTGGAGTAATGAAGATTGGACAGAATTATATTGTTGGAGTTCATGATGGAACTATAAGATCAATGCTTGATGATAAGGGTAATCAAATCAAATCTGCAACCCCATCTGTTCCTGTAGCTGTTATTGGAACTAATGGAATGCCTAAAGTTGGAGATAATCTGGAGGTTATTGAAGACAAGAGAGAAGCCCATAGGATAGCGGAAGAGAGGAAAATTGCAGTCAGGAAGAGAGAATTAACCATATTCGAAGATTCCATTACAATGGAAAATATCTACGATAAGCTTCTGGAAGATGAGAAAGAGAAATTCAATATAATATTGAAAGTTGATGTTCAGGGCTCCCTTGAAGCATTGAGTGATGCTATTTTTAAGCTGGATAAAGAGGAGAGAATACAGTTTATTCACAGAGCAGTCGGTCCAATTTCTGAAAGTGATGTGCTTCTTGCCAAAAGCAGTAATGCAATTATTATTGGATATAATATAAGACCTTCAGGTAAAATAGCTAAAATGGCAGAAACAGAAAAAGTAGATATTCGCTTATATACAATAATATATGAGCTTCTTGAAAATCTGGAAAGAGCTCTGTCAGGAAGGCTGGAAGTATCAGAAAGGGAAGAAATACACGGAAGAGCAGAAGTCAGGGCAATTTTCAGGATTGGAAGAATTGGCTCTATTGCAGGATGCTTTGTTGTTGATGGAAAAGTATTGAGAAAAGACAGATTAAGAATAATAAGGGATGGCAAGGTTATTTATACTGGAAAGATGCGCTCTCTTAGGCATGTGAAAGACGATGTATCAGAAATAGCAAAAGGATTTGAATGCGGGATATCCATAGAAGATTATAATGATATCAAGGAAGGTGATGTTCTTGAAGCATTTGATATCATTACAGAATCCCAATCTAATGATTTTTAAATGTTATGCTTAAAGAATCCCTTTTAAAATTGCAGGAAAGGGTTTACAAATCTTCAGTTTCTTGCGGGAGAAAACCTGAAGATATAAGAATAGTAGCTGTCTCCAAAACTGTTAATCATGAGAAAATCAAGGAAGCATTCGAACTTGATATAAGGGATTTTGGGGAAAACAGGCTTCAGGATGCAATACCAAAAATCAATTCTATGAAAGATTATGATATAAATTGGCATTTTATTGGTAATATGCAAAGCAGGAAAACAAGAACCATTTTGAACAGTTTTGGATATCTTCATTCAATTGACAGTTTAAAACTTATAAAAGCTATAGATGAGTTTCTTTCAGTTAACACTGATTTGAATCCTTTCTCTTTTATTCAGTTAAATATATCACGGGAAGAAACAAAGCATGGCTTCACATCTAATGAGCTTATTAAAAATTTAGATACAATACTTAGCATGAAAAGATTTAAAATAAAGGGATTGATGACCATTGCTCCATATACAGATGATGATAAAATAATAAGGTACTGTTTCAGGGAATTGAAAGTTCTTACAGTCAAATTGGAGCATTATGGTTTACATGATTTGAAACTGAGTATGGGAATGAGCAATGATTTCGAGATAGCTATACAGGAAGGTACTGATTTCCTGAGAATTGGCACAGCTTTGTTTGCGTAGGGTATGGAGAACGATTTTCTATTCAATAACCAAGAGGATCTTGTTGAGGTACTGAATTATCTCCAATCAAATAACCTGATTATAGATTCAAATGAAGATTTAACTAGTTTTACAAGCAAAAAAGATGACAGCATTTTCCTGATTGTTGATATAAAAAAGATCAATCATAAGGAATTCTATAACACGCTTATCTTTCTCAGGAATTTTGAGAAGGAGATTTTTATTGTAATAATGAACGAAGGGAAAGCGATATATACAACAATAGAGGCAATTATAGGTTTTTATATCAAAATCATGAATATTGACACACATGAAAATACTAAAATAGCAATTGATAGAAGATCCATTGCAGCAAGAGTCGCAGAGTTTGAAGACATACTTCATAAGGAGTACGGTTTTGATGAGATGATAGGTATATCAGAACCTATGATGAAGATATATAATCTGATAAGGCAAGTAGCTCCTACCAAAGCTAATGTTCTTATTGTGGGAGAATCTGGAACTGGCAAAGAATTAGTTGCAAGAAGTCTTCATAACAGGTCTATGAGATCAAGCAGACCATTTGTTACAATAAATTGTGGGGCAATACCTTCCAATCTTATTGAATCAGAATTGTTTGGTCATGAAAAAGGGGCATTTACAGGTGCGGAAAAGAAGTATCAGGGTAAATTCCAGCTTGCAGATGGTGGAACATTGTTCGTGGATGAGATTGGTGATCTGCCAAAAGAATTGCAACCAAAGCTCTTAAGAGCAATTGAATATCAGAGGTTTTATCCCGTAGGAAGCGACAAGGAAAGCAGCGTTGATGTAAGAATAATTGCAGCAACCAATACGGATCTTTCAAAACTTGTAGAGGAGAATAAATTCAGGGAAGACTTATTTTACAGATTAAGGGTAGTGCAAATCAATATACCTCCTTTGAGATTAAGAGGTGAGCAGGATATAAAAATTTTGATTGGTTATTTCTGGGGACAACTAGCATTGATAAACAACCGTGATAGACCAACTATTTCAAAGGCTGTCATTGAAAAGCTTGTTGAATATCCATGGCCAGGTAATGTCAGGGAATTAAGGAATCTCCTGGAAAGCATGTTTATAATAGCTCCTTCAACTGGAGCCAACTTAGAACATCTTCCAGATTATTTCTTTCAATCACCTTTTCCAAGGCTAGCAATACCTTATGAAGATGAAGTAGTAACATTATACGAAGTGGAGAAACAAGCAATAAAAAAAGCCTTAGAAAAAGCTGGTGGAAACAGAACTATTGCAGCAAAAAAACTAGGCATATCTGTCAGAACACTTCAAAGAAAACTAAAGGAATATAATTAACTCTTTTGCGCCTTTTTCAACCCAATAAGAACTTCCGACGATTTTATTTTCAGATTTCCCTTTGCTGTGAGATCGTCACCCAATTTATAATTTAAAGCAACTGCAAGAGTCTCATCCTTTATATATGCTTCGAACAACTCTACTGCTTCAGTTATTTCCTTATCAGCTTCAATAAACAGATTAATTCTGTCTGATACATCTAGTTTTGCATCTTTTCGCAGTACCTGGATATTCCTGACTACTTCCCTTATTAAGCCTTCCTGTTCAAGTTCCCTGGTAATCTTTGTATCAAGAATTACAAAAATATCCTCTTCATAGGCACAAATGGTATCTTGCCTGGAATGGATTTCAAGTTGAACCTCTGAAGCTGATATTTTGATATCACCTATCGCAAAACTTGAGCCATTCTTTACCATATCTATCCATTCAGAATTTGGTTTTGTCAATGCAGCTATGACAGCCTTTAGATCTTTTCCAAGTCTTTTCCCGAGAATCTGGAAATCAGGTTTAATGACATATGTTATGTAATCAGTGATTCTCTCTTCAGGAAGGAAAGAAATATTCTTGATGTTCAATTCCTCCTTTATTACATCATTAAGTGATGATCCTTCAGTTTCTTTTAATAGTTCATTCCAGAGATTCTCTGGTAACTTAACCTTTATTTCAGCCAATGGTTGTCTGACATTTATCCTGGCTTCATTTCTGGCTGCCAGACCTAGCTTAACAATAAGCTGGGCAAGAGACATCTTTTCTTCCAGCTTATTATCGATAAGGCTTTCAATAGGCAAGGGGTATTCAGTTAGATGTACAGATGTTTCCCATTTATCTTCCAGCAGACCTTTCCTAAGGTTCTGAAATAATTCTTCTGCAATAAAAGGTGTGATTGGTGCGAGAAGTCGTGTCAGATATGAAAGAACAGTAAAGAGTGTTTTGTATGCAGCATTTTTGTCCTGATCATTTTCTGATTTCCAGAATCTTCTTCTGCTTCTTCTAATATACCAGTTAGAAAGTTCATCGAAGAAAACCTCTAATGTCTTTATCAAATACATTATATCAAAATTATCCAGATTTTTTCTGCATGATTTAATTAGAGTATGTAATCTTGAAATAATCCATTTATCCAGATCCGTAAGACTCCTAATATCAATTTCACAGAAGGGATCATTCAAGGAAGGTTTATCAAGGTTTGCATAAAGAATAAAGAAGGAATATGAATTCCAGAGAGTTAAGAGTTTTCTTTTAATCTCTTTTGCAGGTCCGAAGCCAAAATTCAGATTATTTGCGTTATTTGCTCCTGCATATAGCCATCGCATTACATCTGCCCCCATCTTGTCTACTGCCTCATCAAACCAGATGGCATTTCCATGGGATTTGTGCATTGGATTTCCCTTTTCATCCATTACTTTTTCATACAAGAGTACTTTCTTGTAAGGTGTTTTCCCTTCAAGAGTCACAGACATATAAAGCAGCGTGTAAAACCATAATCTTATCTGCTCTCTCATTTCAGATACCCAATCTGCTGGATACCATTCTTCCCAGTCTTTATGGCTTTTTTCCAATTGGTTCTCTTCAAATGCAATATTTTTATAAGCAAGAGTAGAAAATGGTATGATGCCTGCATCTAACCAGCAATCTCCCACATCTTTTATTCTGTAAGCCTTGCTTTTGCAGTGTTCACATTCAATTACAATGTTATCTATCCAGGGTCTATGAAGCTCGTGCAGTTCATCAATATTGCCTTCCAATGCCTTTTCTTTTAAATCGTTTTTGGACTTAATAACAGTGTACTTTCCGCATTTTTCGCATTTATAAAAAGGTAAAGGCAATCCCCAGAATCTCCTTCTTGATATACACCAATGCCCCATATTCGATAACCAGTCCTGCATTCTCTTCCCCATATATTCTGGTTGCCAGATAACCTTGCTAGCTTCTTCCTTCAATTTTTCTCTTATATTGTCTGTGTTTATGAACCATTCATCTACAAGCCTGAAAATCAATTCCTTGCTGCATCTCCAGCATACTGGATATCTATGGATATAATTTTCTACCTTGTAATAGTATCCTTTTTCCTTGAGGTTTATGAAGATATCTTTCCTTGCTTCATTAGATTCTTTACCTGCAAGAAATCCAAAATTCTCTAGAAAATATCCATCTTCATCTACTGGTGCAATAACTGACAGATTGTGCAATTTGCCTAATTCGAAATCCTCTGCACCACATCCTGGAGCGATATGGACTATTCCAGTGCCTTCTTCTTCTCCAACTGCTTCCCAGGGTATGACTTTGTGCTTCACATCTGTCTGTGGTATAAGCTCGTCAAAAGGTCCATTATATACAGAATCTATGAACTCCTCACCCTTATGCTCAGATAAAATCTCATATCCCTTATTCAGGACTTGCAAGCAACCTTTTGATAGTATGAGAATTTTTCCAGAGATGTCTTTTACCCTTACATAGGTAAGATCAGGATGAACAGCCAGTGCAGTATTGCTGGTGAGAGTCCATGGAGTAGTTGTCCATACAAGGAAGTGATTGTTTTCTTCGTTTTTCAAAGGAAGTGCGAGAAAAATGGATGGATGACTCATTTCCTTGTAACTATCAGTCATTTCATGCTGTGATAGAGATGTTCCGCATCGCGGGCACCATTGCATCACTCTGTGACCCTGATAAATCCAGCCTTTTTCCCAGCATTTTTTCAGGAAATACCAGATGTATTGAATATTTGTGTCAGACATTGTATAATACGAATGATCCCAATCCATCCATTGTCCCAGTCGGATAGACTGATTCTTGATAACCTGGCTGTATTTTTCTACTCTCTTCCTGCATGCCTTAGAGAACTTATCAAGCCCGAAATTGATTATATCTCTTTTTGAATTAAGATTAAGTTCTTTCTCTACTTCAACCTCAACCCATAAACCTTGACAGTCGAAGCCATTCTGATATCTAAGCCTGAAGCCACACATTGCCTTGTATCTTTGATATATATCCTTGTAGGTTCTTCCCCAGGCATGATGAACGCCCATTGGATTATTGGCAGTAATTGGTCCATCAAAGAAAGACCATTTGGGTTTATCCTTGTTTTTCTCTAACAGCAACTTGAAAATGCTTTTTTCATCCCAGAATTTTAAAATTTTCTCCTCTATCTGATGCTGGTCATAATTAGAGGATACTTGCTCAAACTTGTTTTCAGACATTTAATATCCACTCCTGTCAACAAAATGAATTAAAGTATTTTGTTATTGGGAGAGCTTATAATCACCTTGTTTTCGTCAAATATTTTCGGCATTTGATTAACAGATTGACCTGATACAATTGTTAGCTCAAGATATTGCCTTCAGGAAATACTTTTAGATGAGGTTATTTATTAATTTTAAGAATAAACAAAAGAAAGTTCTTTTATGGATTGACAAAAAAATCAAATCTTCTGTTGCAAAACAATGCAAATGGATATTAATAAAATAAATATTTTCCTGAATAGATTATCATTCCTTGAAAGACCAGTCGAAGATAACATTCTTGCTATCTCACAAGAGTTTTTCAAACCTAAAAATGCTTATAGAATAGATGAATCACTTAATGAATGGAAAAAATTAATATTAGAAAGAAATCTCTCTTTTGCTCTTCAGAATGAACTGGCAACCCTGTATCTTCAGAGGAATTTTCCTGTTGAGGTAAAATCATTACAGCAATATCTCTTGAAAATTGCATTATCTGGTTTTTTCGAGGAAAAGCGCAGCATAAGTTTTCTTGAAATACAAAGCAAGATTGGTTCATCAGTACTGGGTATAGTACAATTCTTTAAACTATATGCCAATATTTTTAATGAGTTTCCTACAGATATTGAAATAGACTGCATAGAAGATAACAATGCGTTTTCTCATTTTCTTAGACTGCTATTGAAATCTACTATAGGAGAATATACAGAAACAAAGAATCCTGATGAAAAGGAGATAGTTATAACAGGAAAATCTGGTAATATTAGCTTCACAGTCAGGTTATTCGCAGTTTCCTTTACAGATTACCTTCAAAGAGAGAATTATACTTATGATATTATAGTAGCTAATCATGTCTTTGATCCGCTTCCGATTCCTCAATCTACAACTCCCAGAGTGAGAGCGATGCAGGTCGCAAAATGGATAGTCAACTTGGCGAAGACTCACATGAGTCCTGAAGGGATGCTCATCATAACTGGAAATGAAAGCAGATATTTTAATCTACTCAATGTCTTTCTACTCTCTATTTCAAGAGACAAACTTAATACATTTTATCCTGCCTCTCCTGAAAGCTGTCCATTCAGTTTTTATGACGAATATCTAGGTTACGTTGAATTGGAAAAGCTTATAGATTCAATTCCTACTGTAGTAAGGTATTCAAAGAGACTGCTTTCCAGATCAATAATTACTCATCCAACTCAACGCCAATTGAAACAAGCAGGAGCGATTTTTTCAAGGAAAAAGGACAATTTTTTCAAATATTTGTGGCTTAAAGGTTTCCAGGGTACGGGAGGTTATGCGAAAGTAGTGTCTCTTTCTGACAAGAATCTTCCAGAAGTTCTACCATTAGGTTTGTTTGATCCTGATAATGATGCACCGTTAACAATAGATGTTGAACATCATTACAGAACTGCAATGGATATAGACAAGATCACATTAATGGGAGATATTGTTTTTGTCTGGAATTACAAGGAAACTCATGGAAAGGTAGTAAGACTTCTGCCTACTCAGAAGGTGTTTAATCTGTCACATATATTAAGGCTGAATAACAGGAATTGTGAGAATTTTCTAGAGATATTGCAGAAAAGCAGATACAGATTTGATCTAGGAATAGACTCTTCAGAATACAAGGAAATAGAACAGCTTCCTCATTTCACTCTTCTTGAAGAGAATTTTGAATTTTACTAGAAATCAGGATTCAGTATGAAAATTCTTACAGGATCTTCTTTCCTGTATTTTTTCTTATTATAATTTCCATAAATAGTCTTAATTTTGAATCCTGCTTGCTGAAATTCTTCCTCAAGCTCTGATGTAGGAGGAAAGCAGGTTTCAGTTTCTTCTGTAAATGCAGCATATGGTTTGAAGCCCTGAAAAGGGATATATAAATATTGACTGCTTATTGTATGTGGTTCCTTGCCGTAGTAGTCATATCTAAGAACAAGCAATCTGTGACCATCCTTTTCATATGAACTCGTATAAAAATTCTCGGTTTTGAATCCTTCAGGGAATGCATCTATGTCTACTACAAGTTCAGAATTATTGTTTGAGAGTAGTTTTCTTATATTCGTCAGGCATTTCATTCTTTTTATCTTGTTTGAAAAAAGAGACAGGAAATTGGTGGATGCTATTGCAAAATTTACCTTTGGTAATGGAGTCTTATCAAGGATATCTGCTTCCACAAAATTCAGTCTCACTTTTTCTGGATGGCTTCTTGTTTTAGAAACAGCTCTTTCAAGCATGAATTTTTCCTTATCGAGAGCGAAAATCCTTCCTTTCAAGTATCTTAGCCATGTTGGAATGAGTCTTCCTGTTCCGCAACCTATTTCAAGAAGATCATAGTTGCCGCCAGGCAATATGCTTTCATAGAATTTTACATCATTATCATAAGTATTTATGATATCGTACCACCTTGACTTCAAATCGGGCGGTAACTGAGGCAAACCCCAGTATTTGAAATCATCAAAAAGCGCATTGTTCATTTTCAGAAATGCCTCCATCCTTTATCAGGGAGGGCTTTATTCACACCATTTGATTCCAGCAAGACCAGGTTTTTTTCCTGCTTGATCACCTTGCCAACAGGGAACAGGAGAGAAGACAAATGCTCATCTTTTTCCTTTATAAGTTCTAAAGGAAATGGATGAGTTATTAGTAACTGATAATCTTCTCCTCCATAGAATACGCTTTCCTTGAGGAAATAGTTTGGGTACATTTTTTTTATCTGGTTTTCATTGAACAAAAGTGTCACTTTGCTTGCTTTAGCCAGATGATGAGCATCTTGAGAAAGACCGTCAGAAATATCAATTGCTGCACCTGAATTTACCTTTAAATCAGCAATTCTTTTTCCTATATCTATTTTCGCTTCTGGATATAGAAATGCCTTTTTTGCATGTTTTTCATCCGGGCAATTGATTTTTTCTTCTCTCAGTATTTTCAAACCAAGATCAGCCCATCCAGTTGGCCCACTTAAATATATAGTATCTCCGATTTTGGCACTGGATCTTTTAAGTATCT
>JAFGND010000016.1 GCA_016927185.1 Candidatus Coatesiibacteriota bacterium | reverse complement strand
TAGATTTTCAGTGAAAGCTTTTTTTATCTCTTCAACAGATAACTTAGCGATTTCTTCAGGAGAAGGATGTTTTAGTAATAAGTAAGATATTCCTTTGATATATCCCATTCCTATGAGTTTGTCTAGTTCTGGAAAGATTATGTTGATCTGATCCTTGAACATGTATTTGTATCTGGTCATTTGTTTCAGTGTTTTTTGATACAGTTTAGATAGATCTTTTAGTTCATCCACTTTCAAAGGATTTACTCTTTTAAAGTCTTGAGATAGGAATGCTGCTATAAGTCTTGCATCTACTCTGTCGTTCTTTATTGTCGGGGAATAGACACTTGCAAAGTTTTTCATTTGGAGATTGTCTACGTAGTTTACGTTTTCATATCTTTCTTTTAAGTATCTGTAGATTATCTTGCAGTAGTTCCCTGTTGTTTCCATGCCTATGATTGTTTCTTTTGTTAGGTGTTTTTCTAGCTTTTCAAATCCTTGCTTGTCATGTTTTATTTCGAATTCTGATTTTACTTTTTTGTCCTGGCCTAATATGCACACGTTAGATTTTCCTTTAGACACATCTATTCCGCAAAACATTTTTTATCAATCCTCACTTATAACAACTTTTCACAGGCGCATAAATCGAGCACAACAACTCAACCGTTCGGACGTGCATAAGTCATTTTGATATGAGAAGTAGGAAGTTTTGCAAAAACCTTGCGTAAGAGTTATAGACGAGAAAAAAAGAATGGTTCAGGATGGTTATGTTATTATTTCACTTATTTTGTTGACGAATTCTTTAGCGTCTTTCAGCATCCTCTTTGCTTCGTTGTCACCGTAGCTTTTAGAGACTGTGTATTGTACGCTTATTCTTCCTTTCATTGCTTGGTCGAGTTTCTCGACGTCTTCTCTTCCAAAGCTTGCTTCTTCGATCATCTGGATGTATTTTCTTGCAAGAAGATTTTTTTCAATGCAGTAATGATATTCTAAAGCGATTATTGTTGCGCCGTGAGTTGTTGATTTTATTCCTATCTTAGCTAGGGCAGTGGTTGCTGCTAGATACATAGAGTAGTAAGAAGTGATGATTATCCAGTCATAGTAGTTGCTTTTTGATGATATTCCTATGGCTTTCTTGGCTTCTTCATCTCTTGATAATAGGTCGAGTACTCCTGCGAGTTCAAGATTATGCATTGCCTTCTCTAAATAGTTGTTTACAAATTTCTTTTCGCTGTCTTGCTTCCTTACAGAGTATTCTTTTAAGCATTTTTGGTAAGCTTCTTTTATTTCTCTTCTTGATAACATTCTGCTATCACCCTCCAATATTCACTGAATCCCTTGATTATTATGTGATCTGATAATGCTTCTCTTCCGACATTGACTCCCTTCTCTTGCATCATCTCTTTGTAATCCTCATTGCTTATGATGATGGGATTTATTTTCGGCCCTCCTCTTAACTCATTTGTTTTGATTATCCCCATGATAGCACTTCTTGCTTCTTTTATATAATTTTCCAGCTTTTCTTTTGAAAAATGTTTAATTGCTATTTTGGAAGGCTCTTGGATAATCAATAAATCCAAATCACTATTTTTTGTTTGAGTGCCTTTTGCATAACTTCCAAATACAAGGATACATTTAAGTTCAGAGATATTTCTAGTGTCTTTTATTATTTCTCTTACACTGATTAATAAATTGCCTTTTAGTTTTGTTAAGAACGTTTCAAGATGCTTAGTTTCAATCAGGGATAATAAAGATATTGTCTCTTCATTTCTTAAGTTTATACTTATTTGACTAGCCTGTCCATACATTGCTTTTGACAGGATTCCCTGTTTAACTAGTGAATCAACTTTCCTGTATACTGTTGCATAATTTGATTCTTTAAGCAATTGTAGTACCTTATCCACTGTAAAATAATCAGATGGAAATTTTGATAAGATATTTAAAATTTCAAGTTGAATTTCGTCTATTTTTAATTTTTGAATAGTATTATTCATTTTATGAATAATAATATCCATCTTATTATATAAAACTTTCGATTCCAAACAATACCTATAAGCCTTTTGGAAGCGTTGTTGAAGGTGGTGAAGCTATTCGGTATGGTTATGAAGGAAAAGAATATGATAGCCTAGTTGGTGATACAGATTTTCACTTCAGAAAGTATAAGCCCGGATGGGATATCTATCTTCAACCCGATACTTTGATACAGAATGTTTATGATCCGCAATTATTGAACAGATATAGTTTTGAGAGGAATAATCCTTATAAGTATACAGATGAAGATGGGCATCTTTTTGGAGGAGCAGACTTTTTAGATAGAATGTGGGAAGGAATTAAAAATTTCCCACAAGAAACTTATAATTGGTTTAAAAGCGAAGTTGCAAACCCAGCTCAAGAGCAGCTTAATAACGACCCTTATATACAAGCAACAAAAGGAATTTATAATCGTGTTCCAATAGTTAGCAGTGGTGGAAAAGTGCTTTGGTGGTTTATGACGGAGGAGCTTCATTCAGCTTGTGAATCTTGTGTATCTCAGGAAAGATTGAATAAAGCAAGAGAAGAAGCTGCTTGGGCTGTACCATCACTTGTTACAGATTTAATTGCAATGGGAGGGGGTTCTAAGCTTTTATCTGGAACTTCGTATGAAGGTATAGGTACTTTATCCGAGATTTCCAGCAAATATAGTGAAATCGCTGGAAGAAATTTATTCCAAGATATAGGTAACTTATTAAATTCATTATATAATAACATATTGTCAGGAAATGCTCAAGTTAATAAAAAAGGAGGAGGTAATTGGGGAGGTGGTGGTTCAAGAACAGGAGGAAGCATAGTTACTACAAATACAGGAGTTACCCTAGATGCATCTCCGGGTTTCCAACAGAAAATGAGAGATGTTGGTTTGATATGATAAGAGCGATATATTTTTA
>JAFGND010000107.1 GCA_016927185.1 Candidatus Coatesiibacteriota bacterium | reverse complement strand
TATTTGGTCTGTTCCATTTGTTTTCAATCATGTTGTATATTTTGGAAGCGGAGATTCTTATCTTTATGCTATAGAAACATATGGATATAAAGGTTTCAGTAATAAAAAAACAGCTTCTTATATTCCTTCCAAATCCTTCTCCATCTCTCCTAACCCATTCACCTCTCGCTTGTCAGTTTCCCTGCCTTCAATAGGAGCAATCTATTCTATTACTGGTCAGCTTATTATGAGCCTTCCCAAAGGCAAGCACTCTCTTGATACTAGTAAATGGAAACAGGGAGTTTATATTGTGAAGTCAGGGAAGGAATGCAAGAGGGTAGTAAAAGTAAATTAAGGAGATTAATATGAAACATATAATTCTGACAATAATACTTATCCTTGCATTATCATACTTATATTCAGAAGAATTCTCATGGCCTCAATACAGACATGATGCACAAAGAACAGGAAGATCAGACATGAATGAAGGTCCACAGAAAAAGCCTTATGTTGCCTGGTGGAATTCTTATGTTAATGGGTTCGTAATTGGGAAAGATGATAATATATTTTTAGCAGGATCAGAAACATATAGTATGGATAAAAATGGTAATCAAAGATGGAGAAGTGCTGATGTCCAGAATTCATATTCTCCTATGATAAACAAGGATGGAACTAAGTTCTGGGTTTGTGATACAGATGGTTATGGTGATTTATATGATCTATATATCTTGAATCCTTCAAATGGAGCAATAATAAAGAGAATACCTAATAGAGGTTGTGATAATTACGTAGAAGACAAAGATGGATTTGTATATGGAGTTAGTTGGAAAGACTCACTTCTTTATAAATTTGATGCAGATGGTAATGATGTATGGAATAGAAAGTTAAAAGGTTTCTGGCGAGGTCATTCTATTTCCCAAACAGGAGATATATATGTATTGACAACTTTAACAATTACCTGTTATGACAGTTCAGGTACAGAGAAATGGTCAAAAGAAGGAAATAGTATTAATATTAGATATTATGACTATCCTGTAATAGCACCAGATGGAACAATATATGTAATGGGTTCTCCTCAGACTGTAGGTTTAATCGCTTTTAATCAAGATGGAACAGAGAAATGGGCAACGAAAACAATCGGAGGATGGAGTTTGGGTTTAACTTCTGATGGAACAATTTATTACTTAGGTGAATACTATGTTAACGCAATAAATCCAGATGGAAGTATAAAGTGGGTAAAAAATTTAGATATAGGTGGCTCAATGGTAATAGACAGTAACGATTATCTTTACTCAAGAGACAAACGAGGCTTTTTTTGTTTTGATACAAATGGAAATGAATTATGGAAGTTCTCTTTTGATAAAAATGGGAATATTTATGCTTTAGGAACTAATAAAACCCTTTATGCTTATAGTACTGGAGATGATAGGATCTATGCCATAAAGGAAGACACTGGTTTCTCTTCTTCAAACTCTTCTTCATGCTTGCCAGACAAGCATTTCTCCATTTCTCCTAATCCATTCACTGGCAGATTATCAATTTCCTCTTCTTCCTCTGCTTCAATCTATTCCCTGACAGGTCAGTTGATTATGGAACTTCCCAAAGGCAAGCATTCTCTTGATACAAGCAAATGGAGAGAAGGAGTTTATATTGTGAAGTCAGGGAAGGAATGCAAGAGGGTTGTGAAGGTAAAATAATCTTGGCTTCCCCCAAAAAAATGTTTTTTATAAACCCTTTTCTATATTCTTGTTTCTATATTTCTATATTTAAGAGAGTATACCTGCTATATGGAATATTAAATCTCAAAAAATCAGAAACAGCGATTCTTATTGACTTAAAGACTCATGAATTTGCTTTGTCTTTGCGTTTTATATTAGCAAGAATAGAGTAGTATGAAGACAATTCTCTTTGGATCTAATAACAAGAACAAACTTTCAGAAATCAAGTATATACTGGATTGCTTCAATATACTTTCCCCAGACGATTTTGGCATTGATGAAAATCCTCATGAATACGGTGAGTCTTTCGAGGAAAATGCTATAATAAAAGCCAGATTCTATGGAGAGAGAAGTGGCATCGAATGCCTTGCAGACGATTCAGGACTTTCAATAGATGTTCTTGAAGGACTTCCAGGAATTCATTCAGCACGTTTTGCAGGAAACGCAATGGACAATATAAACAGGGTCAAGGAAATGCTGAAAAATATCCCTGTCCCTGAAAGAACTGCTCATTTCATATGCGTAATAGCTTATTTTAATCCAGAGAATAATACTGTGTTCACAGCAAAAGGAAGTGTTGATGGATTAATAATTGATGAGCTCAGGGGAGAAAACGGTTTCGGTTATGATCCCATATTTTATTATGAACCATTGAAAAAAACTTTTGCAGAAATTGAATCTGCTGCAAAGAACAGACTTTCTCATAGATACAATGCAATTATTAAAATGAAGGACTTCCTAAGAAGATTGTAGATTGAATTTTCTTCTGAAATCCTCTCCCAGCTTTATTCCCTGATGCAGGATTTTCTCGGGGAGCCAGTAATCTGGAAGTGTGAATTCCTGCCAGCGTACATTATAGATATTGAAACCTTCATAAAGTGACAGTTCCGTTCTTGCATAAAGCAGGAAATTATATCTCTTCTTTCTTGGTTCAAGAAGCTTTATATCAACATGCATTCTCATAAGCTTTATGGGTATCGCAGGGAAACCGTTTCCTGAACCAATATCAAGTATTCTTGTAAGCTCTTCAGGAAGTCCATTCTCTATTTCCATTGCTTTTTCCCATAATTCATCAAATACTTTCTCTGGATTTTGTCTTGAAACAAGATTTATATGGGTATTCCATTTAAGAAGCATCTGCTTGAAAAGCTCCCTATTCTGTTCTAAACTGCCCAATATAAATCTCCCTGTCACCATTTGCATCAAGAATGATGGGATCATCCCACGGACTTCTGTTCCATAAGCCCATCCATATATTGATAATCTTGTTTTCCCTGCTGTAATATACAGTCTTTGCTGTCTTGATAATGCTGGAATTCTTGACTTTTTCTGCAGAATAGTCAAGATAGTGATTTCCATTTGCTATCAATCTCTTCTTTTCGTCATATAGATTAAGCATAATATAATTCTCCTGCTGGGGAAAATGCACAATGAAATAGAACTCTATACTTGCTTTTCTGGTTGTAATACTGATGATCTTGTATCCAAGCAGTTCAATCCCGTTAGGGAAGATAATGCTCTTTTTCATGAAGTCAGGATTGACGCTAATTCTTGCCTTGTTGAATTTCCTGTCAGCAAGGAATTGCCATTCTTCATCAGTATTTTTCCAGTAATTCCTTGCTTTCCCTAAATTGCCATTCTCATATTCAATTCCACCCATATACAAATTTGCTGTTTTTGATAGAAGGGGAAGAGGTAAGTCATATTCCCTTGATACTTCATAAAGCTTCCTGTATCTACCCTGGGTATAAAGTGCATTGAGGCTTCTTTTCCTGTTCTTCGTAATTTTCACATCAGCAAGCCTTATCTGGAATGTTTTTCCCAGACCTTCCTTGAATTTCAGCAGTTTTTCTTTGTCATATCCAATAGAGAAATACATTTGATAGTTGCCAGGTGTTACTTTATCATCAATCATTGAGAAAACTTCAATCGGTAGCACATTGCCTGCTGCTTGTGGCAATGAATCAAGATTTACAGGTGCAAATCTGACATTCTCAAGGAAATTAATCTCCTTGCCGAATTGCAGGAAAGGCTTTGCAAGTCTCCACTGATCCCTGTCAAGATACAGATAAATAGTTGCTTCTATTATTTCATGAGGTACTATGTCACGCTTTGGAATACAAAATCCCAGAAGCGAATAACCATCCTCTATTTCAACCTTGTTCTCTTTCAGAAGATTGACTTTATTCTTGAAATATAGCTCATTATTTATTAGCATATTATAAGGAAGAAGCTGCCTTGATATTTTCAATACTTCATTTATGGAATCCCTCTCAGCCATTTCATTTGCTATATAATAGCCAGCATCAGGAACAAACGGGAATGATTTTTTCATATATTTAATAGAAGGCTGGATTTTATGAACAAGCAATCTGCCTTTCAGGTAATTGAAATAGGGATCATCTGAAAAATCTACTTCTATACTTACCAGAAGAGAATCCAGCTTCTTGAAATCCTCATTATGAAGATAAAACTGTCCCAGTAAATTCAGCTCATCATTATTAGCTGGGATTATGAAAAAATCGCTGTTAACTGCCAGTGCTTCCTGTTTCTTGCCTGTTTTCCATAGAAGTCTTGATTCAATCTCGTTATCTGTAAGATGACCTTTCCTGAACGCTTCAAGAGCTTTCTGAAAATTCATATCCTTCTCATATTTTTTACACAACTCTCCTGCTATGCTTCTTGAAATGTAGATATCCTTTCCAGAATACTTTTTGTATGCATCTTCCAGAGCTTCATTATTGCTTCTTAGTGCTGCCAATGTCTTCGATACATGAAAGGGATTCAGTCTGGTAAATTGACTGGCAGCAATGCCTGATAAAGAAAGAACTATGCCTGCCACAACTGACACAGAAAGCGAGAAGACAGAAGCTCTTTCAATATGTCTTTTTGATAAAGGATATACTTTCTTGAAGAGGATCAGAAAGCCTATCATACCAAGAGCAGAGAATATCTGCTTGTATAAATCTATGGAAATCAATGATTTGAAATGAAGAGATGCAAGAAAAAGGGGAAGCGAAAGTCCTGCAAAGACAATCAGTATCTTTCTTGTCTTGTCCATTTTAGGAACAAACAGGAATAGTAATCCTGTGAAACACAAATAGAAAACAAATGGTATTCTCGATATCCATATCCCGATGCCAGCTGCTACTGGAAACAAGACAAGACTGGGAATAAAAAAATAACACCAGCCTGTTGTAAGTAATAAGCTGATGCCTTCAATGAAAGTGCCTTTATATAAATAAAGCAGCAGGACAGTTAAGGAGAGAAAAAGTAATCTATATTTAGTTATTTCACTCCTTTCTCAGCGGCATCCTTGCTTGTCTCCATCTTCTTTCCTGCTTCATTCTTTGTAGAATCTTTCTTAGAAGGCAGGTTTGAAGGCAGGCCAAGTTTTTTTGCAAGAAGCAGATGTTCTGACTTGAGAAGCTTCTCATCATATATATCTGAATAATTCTTCAGAAGATCATCAAGAACATTGTAAGCTTCCTTCAGTTTCTTCTGCCTTACGAATATCCTGTATTTTCCTCTCTTTGCATCTGAAACAAGAAAAGGATATTGTGATACAGCTATGAAATCATCATAACCTTTTTCTGCTTCGGAAATGCTTCCTGCATCTTCCTTGCATTGAACAAGAGCAAGCTCAGCTGCTTCCTTCAAGTATGGATCTTTCTTTCCGTATTTATTTATATATTCCTTGTATTTGGTTTCTGCTTCAGAAATCTTGCCTTCATGATATATGATGTTTGCAAGTGCAAATGCTGCTTCGTGAGCCCTTGGATGTCCGGACTTATCCTTCATAATACTTTCATAAATCTCTTTCGACTGTGCAATTAGCTTTAATCTTTCCTCAGGCTTTACCTGATACGTGCATGCCATTGCATAATTTATTGCTGCATCAGTAAGGTCTTTTTCTATTTTCTCGTTACTTAAAGTCCTGTTTTTCACAATTATAGTTGCAAGTACGATTACTACCACGATAGCAGCTGCAGCAACAGCGACTACTGTAGTATTCTCCTTGATATAATTGAATGCCTTGAATGTGAAAGTTGTTAAGGCATCTTCCTTGATTTCATGATGTCTGGTTTTTTTCATAATCAGATTTCCTTTTAGTTGCAATCCCTCTTTTCGAATTCCTAACAAAAGAGACAATATTTTTAACTTCATCCAAATGTCCGAGTTCTTTTTCAAGAATATTGCAGGCTTCCCTTGTATTATAATCTCTCATGAACAATATCTTGAATGCTTCTTTCAATCCAAGCATTGATTCTTCTGAAAAGCCTCTCCTTTTCAAGCCAACACTGTTTATTCCTATTGGCTGAGCTGGATTCCTGGCAAACAGTATATAAGGAACAAGATCCTGTGCAACCTTGAAAAAAGCTCCTACCATTACATGAGCACCTATTCTCACGAACTGGTGTATAGGAACCATTCCTCCAATTACAGCCCAATCCTCTATCACGACATGACCAGCTAGATTGCATGAGTTTGCTATAACAACATTGTTTCCTATCTGGCAATTGTGTGCTATATGAACATAAGCCATTAGAAGACAGTCAGATGATATGACCGTATCCTCAGTAGTATCCGATGCAATATTGATTGTTGCATATTCCCTTATAGTGTTTCGGTCTCCAATTCTGACTCTTGATGGAGATCCTTTGTATTTCAAATCTTGAGGCTTGTTTCCTATTATTGCACCATCATAAATGATATTATCTTCCCCCATCGTTGTTCTGTCCTGGATTATTACATGGGAAGCTATCCTGCATCTGTTGCCTATTGTTACATCAGAATGAATGATTGAATAAGCACCAATCTCTACATCATCGCCAATAGTTGCTGTAGGATGAATTATTGCAGTGTCATGGATTTTCACTGAATCTCTTTTCCCAGACTTCCTTCAATTCCTTGAAATATACATCCTTGTGGGAATAAACAGTCGGTAACTGCTTCGGAGTGAAACAGGAACCGAATTTGTTCTTGTAATAGACTTTATCCCCGTCCTTGAAAATCTCCATTTGCAGTTCTCTTGCCATGCTGTCTATCTTTGCGGATGATAATGAATCCTTGCTTTCCTCTACATTTGGCGGAAAGGAATAAGTCACTTTTTCTGCTTTCTGCACATACTGTTTTTCTTTTTCAGCACAAGATAATATGCTCAGAATCAAGCTTATCAAGCATAAAAATCTCATCAATTTCATGTTTGCCAAAAAGCTGATTTTATACTTTTTCTGCAACAGATTTTGTTGAAATAATATAATTTTAATTATATCAATTACTTAAGCTTCCTGACAAGGCAATAGTCTTCCCTGGTACTTATCTTAAGTCTTCCTGTTTCAAGGAATTGACTTTGTATTCTTGAAGCCTTTGTATCCATATGTTTCTATTGCATAAAGGCAAGGATACAGACTTTTAAAATAAACAGAGAAAAAAGTTATAGAAATTAGATAATGACAGGACTTCTTTTACTTGATATATGAGAGTCTTCTGCAAATTACCTTGAAGTATCTTGTTCTAAACAAACATCATAATCTCAAAAAATCTTTTGACAGAAAAGACAATAAAAAGTTTCTGGCTGATGCATTAACAGAAAGGATGGAAATGAAAAAGACAGGGATACTGGGTATGGGAAATGCCTTGACTGACATACTTACAAAAGTGGATGACAAGTTTCTTCTTGAACACGGTCTGCCGAAAGGAACAATGCAGCTTGTAAGTTTCGATAAACAGGATGAGATATTGAAGGGAATAAGTGATTATGCAGTTTCTGCAGGAGGTTGTGCAGCAAATACAATAACTGCAGTAGCAAACCTTGCAGTAGAAACTGGTTTCATTGGGAAGATTGGAAACGACAGGACAGGGAATGAATTCAAATCTGATCTTGAAAAACATGGTGTCAAGAGCTTTCTTAAGATTGGCAGAAATCCAAGTGGTAGTTGCGTATCCCTGATTACACCCGATGGGGAAAGGACCTTCGGGACATATCTTGGCTCTGCAATAGAGCTAACCAGGGACGATCTTTCAGAAGAAACATTCTCTCCCTATGAGTATTTTCATATAGAAGGATATCTTGTTCAGAATCATGATCTTGTAAGAAAAGCCTGGGAGCTTTCTAAAAAAACTGGAACAAAGATATCTATAGATCTTGCAAGCCCCAATGTAGTTGAAGATAACAAGGAATTCCTTGAAGAAGTACTGAAAAGTGGTGCCGGAATAATCTTCGCAAATGAGGAAGAGGCAAAAGCATTTACGGGAAAGGATTCCAATCTGGCAGCAGATGAATTATCAAGATATGCAGATATAGTTGTAGTCAAGCTTGGCTCAAAAGGCTCAATTGTAAAGAGAGGATCAGAAGTTCTTAAAATTGAAATAATCCCTGTAAAACCTGTTGATACTACCGGTGCAGGAGATCTTTTTGCATCAGGCTTTCTTTTCGGTCTAATAAAGGGCAGGACTCTCAAAGAAAGTGCTGATTTTGGCTCTCTTCTTGCGAGGGAAGTAGTTCAGATTATGGGTACTAAGTTTTCAGAAGAGACCTGGGAAAAAATCAAGAAGACAGTCAAGTAATAAATGGCTATTGATTCCCCATTTGAAAAGCTGCGTTCCAATTTCGCTTATTCTCTGCTGGGAAGGATAACAGACACATGTGGAAGCCTTATCGTTTTCTGGCTCTTATCAAGATACTTCCAGCTTGAAACCTATGGAGAATATGGCTGGATTTCAACCATAATTTTCACGCTCAATCCACTTCTTAATTTCGAGACAAGCAAGATAATTACAAGAGAAATTGCAAAAGACAGGAATTTGCTTCAGAGGTACATAAAAGCTGGATTGCATATACAAATATTGCTTTCTGTATCCTTTGTATTTCTTACATTTTTCTCAGGGCTGATTTTTCTTAAGGGAATGAATAAGCTTCATATGCCATTTCTTTTTGCAGTCTTGAATGAAATCATATTCCAGTTTGGATTTGTATACATTGCCGCATATTACGGTATAGAGAATCTGAAGATGGATTTCATATCATCTGTAATTCATCGATTGGTTGGTATACTTGGCATCTTTATTGGAATATTTCTGGATCAAGGACTTACATTCTTTTATATTGCTCTTACAATCGGTAGCGCCTTCAAACTGGTTTCTTTGAGAATTGGCTTCAGGAAACAGCTTGCAAAAGATTTTACTGAAAATATAAACCCATTGATGAAAGACATATTAAGAGTCTGCTATCTTCTTGCCATTGCCAATTTTGTGGCAGCTTCTTTGGTAAGAGTAGATGCATACATAATAAAATATATAAAGGGACTTGAGAGCCTGGCATTATTCCATGCACCACATCAACTGATTTTACAAGCCCAGATAATACCGAGCATCCTTATAGCACCAATTTTCCCAATAATAGTCAAGGTTTTCAAGGAAGATCTTGAGAAAGGAAAAGAGATATATCACAATTTCTCAAGATTAAGCTTCACAATAGCGAATATTGCAAGCTTCTTCTTTTTCGGATTTTCAGATATCATCCTGTTGCTTTTGGGAGGCGAGAAGTTCGCTAAAGCCACTTCAACATTGAGATTGCTTGCAATATCACTGCTTCCGCTTTTTCTCATTCTCCTGAATACAATAGCACTTATAACAATAGGGAAACAGAAACAGATACTAGCCGCCTCAATATCAAGTTTCGTAATCAATTTATCTCTGGGTTTACTTCTGGTTCCCTTGCTTGATACAAGAGGTGCAGCAATAGCTACAATAATTGCATATTCCTTTCAGGCAACTTTGTTGATGATTTTCGTATATAGACACCTTTTCAAGGTGAACGTAATGAAAATTATCTCATTTATTCCTGTAATCTGGATACCATTTATTTATCTCTATTTGAATGCTTCTTCAATCAAGTACAGCAGTATCTTCTTTTATGTTTATCCTTTCTTTGCTTCATTACTGCTGCTTCTTTCAAAAAGCCACAGGGAAAGCCTGAAACTACTTGTCAGGAAATAATTTCTTGAATTTTGCTGTTTCCTGAAGAACCATATTTATGTATTGCTTCTCTTTACCGCTCAGATTAAGCAATAGAAGCTTCTTTGTATAGAAGGATATAATGTTGAGTGAGTCTTCAAGTCTTTTCTTTTCTTCTTCTGCAGCCTTTCTGAAATCTCCTGAAACCTTGAGTGAATTGTAATTGCTTATGACAATATTATACCACAAATCCTTCTTGTCCTTGTTGTCCTCAATGTATTTATTAACCCTTATAAAATATTGCCCTGCATCAAAATACAGGATTGATTGTACTTTAGCATTTTTTTCTTTTTCAGCTTGTCTGAACTGTTTTTCTCCGATTCCGAAGTAAATGCTTGATAATTCATTCCTTACCGCTTGATAAACCCTTACATTTCTTTTTGATACAGGAAGCAGTTTCTCAAGGTTTCTCGCTCTCTTTTCAGCATCCTTTTCTTTAAGGAAAACATTGAAAAGAAGGGCAACTGATTCAGCCACCAGATTATCATATCCTGTTGTTTCATAATATCTTATGAATTCAAACAACAAATCAGGATTAAAAGACCTTTTTTTCTCCTCCATTATTATGTACTGATACAATTCTGATTCTGCAGCTCTTCTTGCAGTTTCCTTCTTTCCATTCTTTCTTGCATAATCACTATATTTTCTTGCATATGATGCAGCTTTGTAGTTCTCATCAAGATCAGTAAGCAATGATAAAATTGACTGATATGCAAAGAGAGAAAGATCTGTTTTATCAGGAAACATACTTATTATTTTTTCAAGAACAATTACTGCATCTTCCTCTTTTTTGCTTCTTATAAGTATTGATGCATGCAATCTCATTATTTCAGGCAGATGCCTTCCTGCTGGAAACTCCTTTTCATAAAGTTCCGCAGTACTTATCATTCTGATATTAGCTCCCCTGACCCAGGCATAATCACTTTTATCTATTGAATAATCCCTGAACTTAACAAGTGAATGAAATGCCTTGTAGAGCAGATCCTCAAGATAATCCTCCCTGTTGATATTATTTATCTTTTCTGAAGATACAGATTTTATTCTATAAAAAAGATCCACATATGATTCAGATGCTTCCCTGTAATTATTGGAGTTGATTGCACAAAATGCTTTTATAATGAATATCTTTCTTATCTCCTCTGAATAATCATCCTTTTTCATTCTATCAAGGTATTTTCCTGAAAACTCGTAGATTTTATTACAAAGATCTATATGAGGATGTTTTATACTCATTGCATATTCATACAATTGTTCCAGTCTTTCCTTCTCATTTACCGGTCTGCTTCCCTTTTTCTTGTTGCAGTAAATGCAGGTTTCGTCATTTTCCTTGTTCAGCAATTCACACCAGTTGCACCACCATGCACTCAGTTCTGCTGCAAGAATTAGGATCATTAATAGAATATATCTTTTCTTCATGAATGCTTGTTAAACCACGAAATTCTAATACTTCAATTCCAGACCATGAATAGTGAATACTTCAGATATCTTCCTGATTATCTTTGTCTGCTCCTGTTTTATTGATGTTAACTCTTTTCCTATTCTTATAGTCTCTGTTCTAAATTTCTTATTGTTTTTGACTATTCCAGGTTCAAGAAGATCAGTGAATTCCTTGTAAAGCGCATCCTGTTTCTTTATCTCCTTGAGAAGATTCTGATTGAGACTATTTAATGTACTGTCAGAAGATGTGAATCTTGATAATTCATTGATCTGCTTTTTAACAGGAAGGCTGATATTAAACTTGAAGTATTTCCTGAATTCTTCTAACTGGTTGTCATTTGACAAGTTATAAAACTGCTTATTCTTCAGATCATTAAAAGATGAATTTATTTTTTTTTCATTCTCGAAAAAAGAATCCATGAATGGTTTGTATTTATTGATTTCCTTTACAATAGGAGGTTGCTGAGGGATTTTTTTTGCACTATAAGTGCTTGTATAATTGTTTATAATCTCTGTTAACTTGCAGGATACGGTTATTAACAGCATTCCTGCAAGCAACAGAATAATACTAAGAAACCTTTGCCAGTAATTCATCTTTGAAGTACTTCACCATTCCCTTAATGGGAAGTATCGGGCTTTGGCCAAGTGGACATAAACTCGCCTTGAACATAGAGTCTGCAATCTCAATAATGAGATCCAGATCCTCTTTCTTTCCAGTACCATTCTCAAGCCCTCTGGAAAGATCCAGCATCTTCTTTGAACCAAGTCTGCATGGTACACACTGCCCACAACTCTCATGCTTGAAGAATTTCAAAAAGCAAGTAAGTATTGCTCTGGTGTCTGTTGTCTCATCCATTACCAGTATTGCACCTGAACCAAGTACCAGGCTATATTCTGCCATGTTTTCATAACAAAGAGGCACATCAAGCAAGTCAGGACCAAGAATTCCACCTGCAGTTCCTCCAATCTGTGCAAGTTTGAACTTCTTGCCCCCAAGCATTCCTCCACCAAAATCTGATATTATCTGCCTCAATGTAATTCCCATAGGAACCTCAATCAGTCCAGGAGTATTTATATGACCGAGAAGCGTATAAACCTTGGTTCCAGCACTGTCTTTTGTTCCAAAGTTCTTGAACCAGTCAGCACCATTAAGAAGAATAGGGCCAATATTTGCGAAAGTCTCTACATTATTGACATTTGTCGGTTTCTGCCATAATCCAGCATTAGCAGGGAATGGAGGCTTCTTTCTGGGATTTCCGCGATGTCCCTCAATAGACTCTATTAAAGCAGTTTCCTCGCCACATACATATGCACCTGCCCCAAGATTCACTCTAACATCAAAATCAAACCCGCTTCCGAAGATATTCTTGCCAAGCAAGCCTAGTTTCTTTGCATCAGCAATTGCTTTCTTTATATTTTTTATGGAAAGTGCGTATTCACCTCTTATATATATTATCCCGATTGTAGCACCAACAGCATATCCGCATATAGCCATTCCTTCCAGTACCTTGTGTGGATCGCCTTCCATTATCAGCCTGTCCTTGAATGTACCAGGTTCGCCTTCATCAGCATTACAGATTACGTATTTCTGATCTCCTTTTGCAGAAGCAGTGAATGACCATTTCAATCCAGTCGGGAAACCAGCTCCGCCTCTTCCTTTGAGGTTACTTGCCTTTATCAAGTCAATGACTTCCTTGGGCTGTATAGAGAGAGCTTTTCCGAGTCCTTCATAGCCGTCTGCAGCAATATATTCTTGAATATTCTCCGGATCTATCCTTCCTACATTCTTGAGAACTATTCTCTCCTTAATCTCAGTACCTCTCCTGTCGGAAGCAAGAGAAACTCTCTGTGCCTTGACAGGTGGAGTTATCTGATGGGATTTTAATGTTCTTCCTTTTACTATATGCTCTTCAATCAACGCAGGAATAGCATCAACCGTCAATCCTGCATAATAGACTCCTTCAGGATATATTACCATTACGACACCGCGACCTGCAATTCCAAGTGTGCCAGTCTCAACGACCTTTACTTCATTATCCAGACCCCTGTTTTCAAGTTCAGTAAAGATAGCTTTTTTGACTTCATTGACGCCTGCCATAATGGTCTCTGCATCAATCCCCAAAAGTATGTGACTCCTATAGAGTGCCATTATGACACCTCCTTCCTGTATCCATCAATAATCTCCTTTACCTTCTCTAGAGTAAGATTACCATGCATTTCACTGTCAATCATCATAGCTGGAGCTACTGCACATATGCCAAGACATGCTGTAAGCTCCAGTGTAAAATTCTTGTCCTTTGTAGTTTCGCCAACTTTAATACCCAGTATTGCTTCAAGTGCTTGTATTATAGTTGTTGCACCCATCAAGTGACAGGGAGCACTTTCACAGACTCTTATTATATGCCTTCCTCTTGGAGTCCTGCTGAACATAGAATAGAACGTCACTGTCCCATGAATCTCACTTAATGGTATATTCATGTAATCAGCAACAGCTACAAGATCTTCATCCTTCAGATATTTGAGCTCAGTTGCTTCCTGAATATCATGCAGTATTGGTATCAAATTCTCTTCAGGTGGATCGTATTTACTTATTATTGCTTTTATATCCATACCTTACCCCTTTTTATTTATTAAGTTTCCAATAAGGGACGTTTTCCCCTGTCACAATGCAGGCAATGCTTCGATTCCTCAATCGCTGCTTCCTTGCTTATTGTCTCATAAACCTCTTCATTAGTGCAACAGCGTTTTTCTACAGGCAGACCTGACTCCCTGAATATCTTTCTTGTTTCAAGATATGCATCTTCATTATATGTAACAGGGATTTCAAAACCTTTCTTGTCATAGAGATAGCCATCTCCACCCAGATATTTGTCTATAGCGCTTGCTGCTTTCTGAGCTTGCCCAATTGCCTCTACTGCACTGGCAGGGCCTGATACAAGATCTCCTCCAGCGAATACGCCTTCAATATTTGTCAAAAGAGTTTCTACATCAGCTTTTACAGTCTTGTTCTTGTTCAGTTCAAGACCTTCTCCAGAAAGAATGTCACCATCAGGTTCCTGTCCAATAGCAGCTATAACCATATCAACCTTGAATTCCTGCAAATCGCACTTCAAGGGTATCGGTTTTCTTCTGCCGCTGTTGTCAAATATACCAAGTTCATTCTTTCTTGCTGCCAGTTTCTCAACCTTTCCATTCCCCATGATTTTCTCTGGGGAAAGAAGAGTATGAATCTTTATTCCTTCAAGTTCTGCATCTTCTATTTCATCCAGATAAGCTGGCATGTCCTTGCGTTCTCTTCGGTAGATTATATGAACTTCACTGGCTCCCTTTCTCCAGGCACTTCTTGCTACATCAATTGCTACATTGCCTCCACCGATAACAGCCACTTTCTTGTTCTTGATCTTGCAATCTTCTCCCAGATTGAGTTTGCGCAGCAATGTCACTCCATCAAAGACTCCATCCAGATCCTCGCCTTCAAGCCCAAGTTTCAGTCCCTTGTGAGCTCCAATGGCAACATAAATAGCTTTATATCCTTCCTTTTTCAGGCTCTTTATAGTGATGTCTTTGCCGAATTCCTTGCCATGTTTTATTTCAACTCCAAGATTCTCAATGAGTGATATTTCCCTTTCAAGGATATCAGGAGGCAGCCTGTAATCAGGTATTCCAACCCTCAGCATCCCTCCCTTGACATTCAGCTTCTCATAAACAGTAACCTTGTAACCTTTTTTTGCCAGGAAATATGCAGCAGTCAATCCAGATGGACCTGCACCAATTATGGCGACTTTTTCTTTTGTAGCTGCCACTTTGTAGACCGGAAGCTCTTCCTGAAAATCTGCAATGAAACGCTTTACGCTTCTTATTCCAATAGGCGTGTCAGATGTTCCCCTCCTGCATTTAGACATGCATTCATGTGGGCAGATCCTTCCAAGAGCTGCCGGGAATGGGTTCTTCTCCCTGTGGACTGCAACTGCTTCCTTGAACTTGCCTTCAGCTACATATGATAGATATGCAGGTACATCTACATCAGCTGGACATATATTAGTGCATGGGGCAAGAACCAGATCAGCACATGCACCAGCACGGCAATATCCATATTTGATATGTTCAATATATTCATCCCTGAAATATCTTAGTGTAGTCAGTACTGCATTCGGAGCTGTCTGCCCAAGACCACAGAAACTGGCTGTCTTTATCATTTTTCCCAGTTCTTCCAGTGTATCCAGGTCTTCCATTTTGCCTTTGCCTGAGCAAATCCTGTTAAGGATTTCAAGCAATTGCTTTGTCCCGACTCTGCACGGAACACATTGTCCACAAGATTCCTCAACCAGGAACTCCATGAAGTACTTTGCAAGATTGACCATACATGTATCTTCATCCATTATGACCAGTCCACCTGATCCAATTATTGCTCCCAGGTCAACCAGACTTTCATAGTCCATCTTGACATTAAGATGCTGTATAGGAATGCATCCTCCAGAAGGACCTCCTACCTGTGCTGCCTTGAATCTCTTGCCATTAGGAATTCCTGCTCCTATCTTGAAAATTATGTCTCCAAGAGGTATTCCCATAGGAACTTCCACTAATCCTGTATTAACTACATTTCCTGCCAGGGCAAAAACCTTTGTTCCCTTGCTTTTCTCTGTTCCGAAACCTGCAAACCATTCCCCGCCCTTTCTTATTATTGAGGGTATGTTTGCATAGGTTTCCACATTATTCAGAAGAGTCGGTTGTGCAAAAAGCCCTTTTACCGCGGGATATGGAGGTCTTGGCTTCGGCCATCCGCGCTTGCCTTCTATGGACGAGAGCAGAGCTGTTTCCTCACCACATACAAAAGCTCCTGCACCCATTCTCAGATTTATATCAAAGTCAAAACCTGTCTCGAATATATTCTTACCCAGAAAGCCGAATTCTCTAGCCTGCTTGATGGCAATTTCAAGTCTCTTTATTGCAAGAGGATACTCAGCTCTCACATATATGTAACCATAAGCAGGGATTTCCTTGCCGCAGACAGCATAAGCTGCAACAGTCATTGCTTCAAGCACCTTATGGGGATCACCTTCAAGAACGGATCTATCCATGAATGCTCCTGGATCCCCTTCATCAGCATTGCATACTACGTATTTGCATTCTCCCTTGTTACCTGCAACAAGCTTCCATTTCATTCCTGTTGGGAAACCTCCACCACCTCTTCCTCTCAAGCCAGATTTTGTGACTTCTTCAATCACCTGCTGTGGAGTCATTTCAGTAAGCACTTTGGCAAGAGCAGAATAACCATCTCTGGCAATATATTCTTCTATTTTCTCTGGATCAATCTGTCCGCTGTTCTCCAATACTACCTTGACTTGATCCTTGAAGAAACCAATATCCTTCTGTGCGGCAATTGCCTCTTTTTTCTCCTCATCAGTAACAAGCAATCTTGAGACAAGACGTCCCTTGAGGAAGTGCTCATTTACTATCTCATAAGCATCATCAGGTTTGACTTTCTTGTAAAAAACACCTTCAGGATAAATGACAACAATAGGTCCCAGATTACACGGACCCATGCATCCTGTCTCGATTATATCAACTTCATCTGCAATTTTAGCTTTGTCCATTTCCTCTTGCAGTCTCAGTTTTACAGAATCACCACCAGAGCTAACACATGCAGCTCCTGCACAAAGCAAGACATGTAAACGGGTAGTCAAAATTCCCTCCTATCCTTATCCTTGAGTACTAACTATATATTCACTTACCGGTGTGCCATTTACTATATGTTCTGCTATGACTTTCTTAGCTTTTTCAGGTGTCATGTACCCATAGGTTATTGATTTCTCTCCCTCAATTTCTACGTCAACAACAGGTTCCATGGCACATATTCCCTTGCAGCCACTCTGAGTTATCAATACATCCTTGAGATTTCTTCTTTCCACTTCCTCCAGGAATGCCTGCATTACAGGACGTGCTCCAGCTGCTATTCCACAGGTTCCCATCCCCACGATTATCTTGATTTTTGCAGATTCAGCACGCACTTTCAAATCAGCCTGAGCCTTTTCCTTAAGTTTTCTTAGTTCCTCTAAATTCATGGAAAACCTCCTATTTTAATTTAATTCTTTTTCTCCAGATTTAAGCGTTTCCAAAAGCCAGCTCCTGACCTCCGGATGATTAATACTTACTTCAGTTCCAAGGATTTCCTTTATCTCCCTTGTGTCAAAAGTGAATTCCCTGTTTCCCTTCTTGTGCCTGTACAGGAAATCCCTGTCAGGATAGCTTATGACAAGCATAAGTATGGTATCTGCAATTTCTCCAAGTGGCGGTCTGTCTATATGAGAATGCCTTAGTGAAGCATAAACCTTCGTTCCTCTGTTAATCTCCGAAGTCAGTTTTATGCTTCCTTCACAAGCTTCAACTGTATCCTTGAAGAGAGGAAGACCCAGACCAATCTTTCTGGTCGTTCTTGTAGAAAAGAACGGAGAAAGAGCTTTCTCTATCATTTTATCACTCATTCCGAAACCATTGTCTGTAATTTCTATTTCCATTTTGTCTGTATCAATATCCTCTATAATTTCTATAGTTACAAAAGAGGCATTCGCTTTTATGGAATTCTCAGCTATATCTAGTATATGAAGTGATAATTCCTCCACTACTCGTATGTTTCCATCAATATCTTGTAGGCTTTCTCCGGTGTCAGCCTTCCATATACATCCTCATTGACCATCATTACCGGAGCAAGCGAACATGCTCCCAGACAGCGTGCACTATCAAGAGTGAAGCGTCTGTCTTCTGTTGTCTTGCTCAACGGGATTCCAAACTTTTCTTCAAGATAAGTTACTATTTTAGCAGAGCCTCTTACAAAGCAGGCAGTGCCTAGACATACTTTTATTATATGACGTCCTTTGGGCTCCATACTGAAGAAAGAATAAAAGGTGACAACGCTGTATACTTCACTATATGGCACTTTCAAACCTTCAGCAACATATTTCTGAAGTTCAATTGGCAAATATCCGAATCCTTGCTGGGCTTTGTGTAAAACCTGTATCAGTGAACCTTTCAAACCCTTGTGCTGCCGGATGATCTCATCAAGTTCTGGGATGTATTCTTCCAGACTAATAATCTTAGTTTGTGTAACCATTAACACTCCTCCTTATTTTAAAAGGTTTTGCGCTTTTCATAGAAATAGCTTCTTTGAAACATGCAAAACTTCTATCTTCCAATTCTATTTCAGTCCATGCTGTACCAATTTCCTCAATCCTGTGCGAATCAGAAAATGTGACAAGATTCAGATTAGAAAAGGATGGATCATTTATGAAGCTGTTAATATCAGCATTTCTGGATAATTCCACTGTCGGAAATGGTATATCAGCAGGGATAAAGCCTAGCTGGGATATTATGCTGAAACTCTCCCTGTCAATATGTGAGGGGATGACAATGCCTTCAAGATCAGTAACCTTCTTGAATACATCATTTATCCTCAACATTACTGAACTTATGAGAAGTTTCTCCTCATGCCTTATTATTTCATCAAATTCATCAACAACTATCTGATATCCAAATAAATCTGGATTATTCGGCTGGGATATAAGCAAGGGATATATTTCTTCCTGCATAATCATAGCTGTATCAATAGCTTCAAACAAGCAAAGCAGATGTACTTCTTCCTCTGTCTGCAATTCCATCCCGAAAAAACACTCAGGAGCTGAAAAATTTCTTAGTTTCAGTTCTGCAAGAGCTTTTCCATTTTCAGCCATATTATGATCCGAAATCGCAATTATATCAAGACCAACTTCACTGGCTCTGTCAAGTATCCTGGAAGGACTCATCATCAAATCTGAACATGGAGACAAGACACTATGAATGTGAAGATCTATCTTGAATGTAGGCATAGTTTATCTCTTTGTTCCCCTGATTCCCAGATCGTATAACCTTCCTGTCATTTCAAATGTTGTTTCTTCTGTTCCAAGAAGATAGACAGATTCATCCCTGCATTTATCTATTGTCAAATCCTGCGGTTTTACTCCCCTGGATAATACAATAGCAGGCAAATTAGCTAGAACTGCAACTGCAACAATATTCTGATGCGTCTGTATTGTTACCCATATAGAGCCTGCATCTGCATGCCCCATGACATCTGAGAGAAGATCACATGCATATCCTCCAGTGATTTCGGCATCTTCCTCAGGTGAAAAATAAACAGTGAGATTGAGTTTTTCAATTATCTCCTTGATTCTCATTGAATATCACTTCCTTATAAAAATACAATCTTCAATATTTGCGTTACCCTGGACAATATCTTCTGCCAGAGCTCTGCATGTCGGACATCCACAAGCTCCGCAATCTATTCCCGGCAGATCCTTGAGAATTCTTTCCAGTTTCTCCAGTTTCTGTATTGCTTTTCTCATATCTGTATCCAGCTTCAGTACTGGTCTTGGTTCAACTTCCTCTGCCAGGAAAAGCGTCTTGTTTTCATACATCTCTTCTGCTATTTCAAGCATTTCCTTGTCTATGATATTTTCATTGGATTTGCCTTGTATATAAATCCTCTGCTTTGCTACATACGGATTTTCGAAATTAAGAACACCACCTACACATCCACATGGACAAGCATAAGCTTCTATAAAGTCAAACATCTCCAGTTCATAGTTTTCTACCTTATTTAAAACCTGTACAACGTTGCTTATCCCGTCAACAGACAATGTCTTGTCGGTATCCAATGCTCTCACTTCTCCACCCACTGCACCCCATCTGTTGGCAGAAGGAGGAGCTTTACAGAAGTTCTCTTTTTCTTCCACCTGATCAATAAAAACAAGAATCTTGTTTATTATATTGCAAATTGCTATTGCTCCATCAATACTTGAAATCTCAGTTCCTACAGGTTGCTTGATTGCAGTAACCCTTGCAGGACAAGTTGTTATATAGAAGATCCCGAGTTTCTCAGGTTCTATACCAAGCAACCTGCTTTTCTGCTCTCTGATAATTCTTGCAGATATTTCAAGCGGTGTTTCTATAGGAATTATATGTTCTACAAGTGAAGGGAATCTCACTTGTATCAACCTGACAACAGCTGGACAAACGCTGCTTATATAAGGTTTTATCCTTGCATTTTCCTTCAGGAACTTGTTTACTGCATATGAAATTATGGAGTTTGTCCTTGATTCTTCGAAAACATCATTAAAACCTAAATGCAGCAATCCATTGTACAGTTTATTGAGTTTATGCTGGGAAGGACATTGCGCTGTAAAAGCAGTAGATGGAAGCGCAACATTATAACTGAACCTTTTCAATTCTGATAAATCGTCTGAAGCTGCAACTGCAGCATTCCTTGGGCATATTCTTATGCACTCTCCGCAGTCTATACACCTTACTTCATGGATTATTGCTTTTCCATGGCGCACCCTTATTGCTTCAGTCTCACATGCCCTTATGCAATGTGTACAGCCATTACATCTCTCATCAATAATTCTTACACTATGAAAATAATCCCTATTCATTTCTAAATAATATGCAGAATTGTAAAATCGTTCCTATACTCACTTCTGATTCAATATGAAGAAAATCTACGTTATCTCTTATATTGGGTAAACCAAGACCTGCACCGAATCCCATTTCCCTTACCTTTGGTGAGGCAGTAGAAAATCCCGGCTGCATTGCCTGTTCAATATCAGGGATACCAGGTCCCTGATCCTCAATGAAAACCCTTATCGCATCACTTGATATTACTGCACTTATTCTTCCCTTATATGCATGAGCTACCACATTTATCTCTGCTTCATATGCGGCAATGGCAATTCTTCTAACTATCTTGGGATCAGCAGCCAGTTTTTTCAAAGTGCGTTTTATCTCACTTGATCCATATCCGGCATGAGTGAAATCCCCACCTTCAATCGGAAAACTCAATGAGATATGATCCTCATCAGCATCCGCTATGGGAGGCTCCCTGTAATTCTCTTTTGAGTAATGGTAGTTGGTCATATCTTCATCTTGCAGGATCTCAATCCCGCAGCAAACAGTCTGCCGCTTGATTCATACATAGTCAGTTTTGTCCTCAGCAAAGGGACACCTGCTTCATCTGCTTCATCTATGACTTCCTGTGCTACAAAATTACCCCTGACAATGACTATTCCAAGTAAATCTATCATTTCTGCTGTTCTTATTATCTGCGGATTAGTCAGTCCGGTCAGAAGCATTGTCTGTTCTGCTGTGCATTTGAGGATGTCACTTATAAGATCGCAGCTGAATGCGCATGGAATCTCCCTGTCAAGAAACTTGCTTCCAGCAAGCACCTCTGCATCAAGTATTGTCACTATATCAGATATACGCATTGTATTCTTCCTTTTGAAGTTAAAGCAATAACACTAGTCTTCGCAAAATGAGAGTGCCAATATTTAGTCAAGACTTTCTTTGAAAAAAAACCATTTTTTACCCACTTTTTTCAATCCATCAATGTAAAGTCTTTTAAACAGAAGATTTCATATGCGTTTTCCTTATTCTTGACAGATTTCAAGCAAATCACTATAATTCAACTGTAAAAATGAGAGGAGGAAAATGGACACCAAAATCAAGCAAGTTAACGAAAATACTTACATTGATGAGCTTATGAAAGAACATCCTGAAACAATAAGAATACTTTCTAAATATGGCGTATACTGCTATGGATGAGGAGGAAGACCAGTTGCGGCACCGCTTGGGTCTCAGGCGTATATACTGGAATGGCAGGGAAGCAGTCTGGCAAATCTGTTAAAAGAATTAAACCAGTTGCTTGAAAACAAGTCTGGTTAAATGAAAGGACTAATATCTAATTCATCAATAAGGGAGACATAAAAATCTCCCTTATTTCTTAATGTCTTATTTCAAGATAACCATCTGATTCATCAGATGCTCTTTCTACGTTCCCTTCCATGAGATCAGCTCTTATATAATAGTCACCATTAGGTATAGCAGAACAGTCCCATATATATTCGCCTTTTGTGGCTGGTAGTGGCAAAGGCCATACAGGCAGCCATACACTATTTCTGCCATAGAAAAGCAAGACATTTACTGTATTCTGTTGAGGTGTTTCATACCACCACTTGATTGTGAATGTATTGTTTGCATAATCTCCTGCACAAGGTCTTACAACAAGTATCATGAATTTCTTTGCCGCATGATTCACCTTCAAGGAATAAGTAGAATAATCATATCTTGTTTCTTTCTTGTCTCCAATATTCTTAAAGAAAGGAGATAATGATGACTTTCTTTTGCTGAATTTACCCAGATTGTTGATCGTTCTTTTATTTCCCAGGCCATCATCTATTATTCCTTTTATATAATAATCCCCTGAAGGGACTTTGTCACAATGCCATTCAAAAAGCATGGGATCTGAGGGAAGGTTTTCAGCAATCAAGAATTCATCTCCTTGAGAATTGTTTGTATCAATATACAGACTTACAGATGGTTCTCCCTTGTCACAAGTATATTCCCATTGTATGGTATAAAGACCATCTGCAGATTCTCCCCTGTTTTCTGGAGTGTTAATCTTTATGCTTAGTCCCTCACCTGTACCCGTTCCAGTGCCCGTTCCCGTTCCTGTGCCTGTGCCGGTACCTGTGCCCGTTCCTGTACCTGTGCCGGTACCAGTACCTGATCCACTATCATCTGTATCATAAGGATTATCTCTCTGCACTAGAATGCAATGAGTAGTAAAGAGCAGGCTTATAAGAATAACAAATAAAATTTTCATATTTTTCATGAGAGTTGCCTCCTTGATGAATTTCCATTCATAAATAACTGGAAAGTTTACTGAAAAAAAACTGCTAAAATGTCAAGAAGAATATTAATTTCATGCTGAAGAGGGAAATACTTGTTAATCTATAATTGATTATGTTCCTCCAATCATTATCTTAAACAATTCATAAGAACCTTCATGATAAAGCAGCTAAAAATTCCTTTACAAATAATAGCAGTTTTAACTTCCATCCAAGTGGATATAGAAAGGATTTTTTATGTACTTGGCATTGATTCTGTTTTATTCATTCCTTGGGCTTTCCTTTCCTGATGGTCAGGACATTGAGCTATTCATTAAAGCGAGAGTGCTGGAACAGCAGGGAAAAAACCAGGAAGCTGTTCTTATTTATGATAACCTATCAAGAAAACATAAGTCTCTGGAAATTGAATTAAGGATAATAGATAATTACGAATTGCTTAAAAAACTGACAGAAGCAATAGAAAGAGCGAATAAGGCAATAGAGAAATTCCCGAAAGAGGAAAAGCTGTATATAAAACTTGGCAGCATGCTTCAAATAATGAATGATCAGAAAGCCATAGAGGTTTATGAAAAAGGTATATCCAGGACTGAGAACAATGATAGTCTATATACATTGTTGAGCAATTTATATAAAAGCAGAGGGGAATTCAATTCGTCTCTTTCAGTACTCAAGAGGCAATTGAAATCAACAAATTTCAAGCCTGTCGTATTGTATAATCTGGGAGATATATCTTATAAGCTGAAACTCAGGAAAGAAGCCTTGAAATACTGGAATGAAGCATATAAGACTGGAGACAGATCCCCGAGATTGCTTGGAGCGCTGTTCGAGATTAACAGGAATGATCCTGCAAGCCTGAAATACCTCTATGAGATAAATCCCAAGACAAACAGATTGATGACATTGATCCTTGCAGAGCAGCTCAGATTGAAGCAATATGAAGATGCATTGAAAATGAGTCTTGATATACATAGAAATAATCCGGATATCCCTGAGATAAAGGGAGCAATAATAAATGTTGTTTACTTCATGCTGAAGGATAAAAAAGATAATGATAAGATAAAGCTTCTTGAAGACATCATTAAAAAAGGTTTCTATGAACAGAGATTCCTTGATTATCTGATACTTCTTTACTCGAAGCAGGACAACTGGGCTCAGGAAGAGCGTATTCACATGTTGTTTATAAAGAAATATCCAGATCTTGCTTATGGTTACAATAATCTGGGATACAGATACGTTGAAAAAAACATAAAACTTGGTGAAGCTGAGGTGCTTATAAAAAAGGCTTTGGAGATGGAACCTAATAATGGTAACTACTTTGACTCCCTTGCAATGCTGTATATAAGACTTGGCAAACCTGATGAAGCAAAAGTCGCATTTAACAAGGCATTGAACTTCAGTCCAGAGAACTGGGAAATATATTATCATTATTCAGAATTCCTTAAAATCCAGGGAAAGACTAATGAAGCAATGGAAATGAAACAAAAAGGAGATGAATTAAAGAAAAGAGAATTGAAGGATAAGACTGAAATAGAAAAGTAATGCTGTCATTCAGAAAACTGACATTTTTAGCAACTGCATTCATAATCTCCATCCTGTTGAGACTTAAGTTGAATGCTTTCATATTAAAACTGATTAATTACCTGCTTTCATTTTTAATGCTTAAAGAGCTGTCTGTTCTTTATCTTTCCCTGTGGAGCGGTTATGTAACCACAAGATGCGTAAGAACTTATCCCCTTTATGGAGCATATTATTATGTGCAGATAAGAAACAGCAAGGGTGAATTGATTGACAAGGGACCAGTCAAGTGGAACTTCTGGAATTCCACAAGAAGAGAAGAAAAATTACAAAAAAACAGATGGTCAAGAGAAATAAAAAAGCTCGAATAATCGAGCTTTTTTAAATTGAATGCTTGTTAATAATTATTACTTACCTTTAGGATCATAAACTGCTTTTGTTGGCTTTGGCTTGTAAATTGCTTTTGTTGGTTGAACATCCCTTACAGGAGTTTTCACATCAGTTTTCTTTGTGGCGTCCTTAGTTGTCTCCTTGATGATAATCTTCTTTTCAGCCAGTTTTGCTTCAAGGTCATCGATTCTTTTTGAAATCTCTTCAATACTCCTGTTGATTGCCTCAATATCACCTGTGAAATCTTTTGCTGGAGAAGCTTGTTTTTCCTCAAGAGCCTTCATTTTTGCATTAAGATCCTCAATATCTTTTGTAGTTTTTGCATCTGGACCTAAGCATCCTGTAAATAACAAAGCAGTTGCAAGAATTAATAATGTTACAATAACCTTTCTCATTCTAACCTCCCTAAAATGCCTATATAAAGTTTTACTTGTAGCGCATAATTATATCTTCAATAAATTTGTCAAGACTTTACTGATTTCATTTATTACCATGCTTTCAAAGAAACCACTAGCAGTTAGTGAAATCCTTTTTTCAGTAATTTCTCCTTCCACTTTAGTTCCCATATTTTCACCCTTGAACTTGAATCCATCCCACATTATGAACTTTTCAAAGCCCTTCTTCTTCAGCTCATCTACTATCATCTCTTTGAATTTTACAAGTTCTATATCATGTTCCAGTTCAAGGTTTTTCATTATCGCTACCCTCTATTTCAAGAAACCTTTCTTGGAACACTCTTTGCCACTTCAATCATCTGGTCATGGATTATTGAATTACTTGCAAGAATCTCTTTCTTGAAAGGATTCCATTCAGAACCGTCCAGACAACTTATCTTTCCTCCCGCCTCTTTGACAATCAAGGCACCTGCTGCAGTATCCCATGGTGAAAGTTTCAACTCCCAGTATCCATCTATCCTGCCTGAAGCAAGGAAACATAAATCTAGTGCAGCGCTTCCTGTTCTCCTGATCCCCTGTGCCTTCATCAGATAGGCAGACAGAAACTCGATATTCGTTTCCCCACCTTCCAGTCTGTCATAGGGGAAACCTGTTGCAAGAAGCGAATTTACCAACTTCTCAGTAGAGCTTACTTTTATCATCTTTGTATTGAGATATGCGCCAGAATCCTTTACTGCGCTGAACATTTCGTCATTGACAGGATTATAAACAATGCCAATTATTATCTTGCCCCAGTATTCGAATGCTATTGATACGCAGAATATTGGAAAATTATGAGCATAGTTATTTGTTCCATCAAGAGGGTCAATTATCCATCTTCTTTCGGGATCAGCTTCTTTAGGCTGGCTTTCCTCAGTCAACACACTGTCATTCGGGTAATTTCTTTTAAGAGAAGAGATTATGGAACGCTCCGATGCTTCATCAGATTCTGTCACTAAGTTGAAAACACCCTTGTAACTGAGTTCCTTTCTCTTGCCGAAATTTGCCAGCAGGATTTTCCCTGAATTCCTTGCAAGTTCCTTTGCAAGGTTGAATTCTTCCGAAAATCTTTGTTTTATACTGTGTTGTGAGCCTGACATTCAAGTACCTTATATTTTATAGACACTCTCTTCCGTATTGTCAATAATTCTGTCAACAATTTCTCTCCCAGTCATGACTGAATGATCCATATTTCCAACTTCATATTTCCAGCCACCAAACCTTCCTCTTGAAAATATGTCTCTTTCCTCAAGCCATGGCTGTATAATTGACAGTGCTTTATTCCTTTTCAAGCCAGGAACTGGATAAGAATGCTTGACATCAATAATATATGTGCTTATTATTTTGCTTATATCATCCTTACTCAGCAGTCTTGAATTTACAAGACCATCAATTGTCTTTTCTGTAATCTCATCCTTGCTGACTTTCTTGAAGCTGGAATATGATGTTTCGCACATATAGGACGAGTACTGCTCTGTATCTCCATCAGGAACATTGTTACAGGAATACCAGCCGAAATTCGTTACTCGATAAAATGGGCTGTCATCCTGCGGGAAATACATCCAGCATCGTCTTGAATTAAGCCTTTTCTTAAGTCCTATTCCTATTATATATCCGCTAGTGAAAACCAGATTCCTTGATGCGTTTTCAATATCCTCACAAGAAGGCTCAACCATTTTACATAGAAGATCAAGAGGCAAGGTAGTTACTAGTTTATCGTATCTGATCTCGCTTTTATCCTTGAAAACAGCAATCTTTTCTTTCCAGTAAATTTTCTCAAGTTCCCTGTTTAAAAGCAGTTTTTGCCCGAAAAGTTTTGAAGCAGGTGAGAAAAGCCCTCCTGTTCCTCCATGCAATGGAAACTTGAACTGATTGTTAGGTCCCCAGGCAACATCATCTCTTTTATGTATTATATTAGACAAAATTCTCTTGTAATCAACTACGCTGACTCTCTCCCCTATCCACTCCTTGCACATTTCTTCAAGAGGATGAGCCCAGACCTTGAAATTGTAAGGATCCATGAAATACCTGGATACTGCTTCTCCAAAAACTGCATAAGTCCATTCCTTGAAATTCCTGGCTTCTTCAGGTTTCAATCTGTCTTCTATCAGTCCTTTAAGGCATTCTTCCTGGATTTTTTCAGGCAAATACCTTAAATTATTCTGGAAAGGATACGGTATCCATCTGTCAAGCATCCAGATATAAGCCTCTCGAAGGTGAGAAATATAAGCATCTCCAAGCATGTGATTAATAAAATCATCAAAATATTCGTAATGGGAGAACATTACATGACCGCCAATATCCCATGTAAATCCTTTTTCATCCCTGAATGAAGCAGCCAGACCTCCCAAATGATCTTCTTTTTCACAGAGAAGCCAGTCTTCTTCCTTTCTCTGCCATAATCTGTAAGCTGCCCCGATACCTGTTGGACCTGCTCCTATAATAAGGATGTTAGTCATGCTTGGATTAGCTTGATTATAGATGGTTTTTGTCAAGTGTTTCAGATTATTCATAAATATCTATCCCTTTATTGATTTGCTTCTTGTCTCCATGCCTGATGAAGAATTTCATTATCAGGACAAGTAATAACAGTTTTTCTTTCATTAATATTCCTTTTTTTAAATTTGCAGGGATATCATTTCTATCCCTGCGTTTTC